>NZ_QEWA01000052.1:0-51081 GCF_003390775.1 Thermobacillus sp.
CGAACATGGAGTCGTCGACGATGAAGACGGTGTCCCGATTGGACGACGTAAGCACGTTCACCTTCTGCACCGTCGCGACGCTGAGCGACGTCAGAAAACGACGCCAGGCAAAGCCTGCATGGTTGAGGAAACGATAGACGGCATCCTTGCCGGGAAATGCGTCGCCCTTGCTGCTCTCGAGCAGTCGGAACCAATTCTTCTGGTGAAACAGCAGAACGAAGACGAGTTGGAACAGCCGCGCACAGCTAAAGCCGAATCGCTTACGGAACCCGGCTTGCTGAAGATGTTTCAGCACTTTCAGTTCTTGAAAAGCAGGCTTTAATTCGTTTGGCAGTTGATTCAGGTCGGGCTGATGGTCTATCATGATGGAAGACACCTCTTCTGTCTGGTAGTGGAAGTCGTCACTCTCACTTTACCAAACGAAGCGGTGTTTTTCTATTTTGGCAAGCTGGCTATTCAACAGACCCTAAGCCCGCTCCACAATTGGTTTTACATTGATTTTCTAGGTGCGAAAGTTGAGTTGATAAGACAAGTATATTGTAACAGGCCGGGAACGGCAAACGGATGAAGGGCCTGTCCAAACCTTAAAAAATTTTAACTGCAAGGGAAGCTGCGTGCATCGCGGAGAATACGCGCACGAAAAAAGCGGCGCAGTTCCGGTTGTCCGGAATCCGCGCCGCTCGGCGTTTCTGAATGGTGCTGAAGAAGGGACTCGAACCCCCGACCCGCGCATTACGAATGCGCTGCTCTACCAGCTGAGCTACTTCAGCGTGTACCGCCTTTGCTTCAGGCGACTCTTATAGAATATCAGGGTTCGACCCGCGTGTCAACTCTCCGGCGAAAATTTTTTTGCATCCGGGCGGACGGCCGGAAAACCCGAGGCTGCGGCTGCGCAAGCAAGTGCGAGTGTTGACGATTCACCGTATATTGCCGTATATTGTCCGGCCTGCGGGGATAGGATGTCAATAAGGCAAGCGGCGAAGGAGTGGTCTGGCAGTGAAGCGGGATGACCCGGACGGAAATGTGCTGACGGGACTGGCGATCGGCGCGCTGTTGTCCGTGCCGGTCTGGATGGCGGTGTGGCTGCTGGTCAGATATTGGCTCGGTTGAACGGCAAAACCCGGCGTTGGCCGGGTTTTTTTATCGGGGCGACTGTTCTTGAACGTTGCGGAAAACCGGTGAGGCTCCGGGTTCCGGATGCGGATTGCGGGCGTATAATGCATCAAACCATGCGAATACGCCAACTGCAAGGGGGAGGCCGCACCATGCCGATCATTCCGAATTTCCCGCTCCAGCTGCTCGCGGAGCATCGGGCGTGGCATCATGCGCGGATGTCCGTCGATCCGGCGAATCCGCCGCCGGGGTTCGGAGCCGATTTCCTTGAATTTCATCGTCAGTTCATCCGGCGCGCGCTGGACTGGTACCGGCGGCAGGGGCTGGACGAGCGGCTCGTGCAGCCGTGGAGCGTTCCGCCCGAGCCGATTCGCGCATCGGCTTGTTATGACCGTGCGGCGGAGGCGCGCATCCTCCGGATGCCCTGGTCGTTCGCGACGGCCGACGAACTCGGCCTGTTCATCGAGACGCTGCACAATTGCATCCATCAACAGTCGGCGCTGCTCTACGGGGAGCCCGATCTGAACGATCTCGACGTCGCGCCGCGGAGCACGGTGTTCTACCAGATCCACGGCATGATCGACAACTGGTACTGGGCCTGGGAGGCCGCGCACGGGATCAGGAACGATCCGGTGCGGATAAACGCTGCAGGCGGCGGAACACGTCGAGATAGTAAGACGGTTCGCGGGGGACGAAAAGGTCCGGCGTCACGCGTTCGACGGCCGGGCGCAGCTCCCGGCCGCCTGCGCCGGGCACGCGGCCTTCGGCTGTCAGTTCGGGGAGCCTCCCTTCGAACAGCGCGATCAGACTGTCGGCGTCCGCTTCATAGATGCCGGCCGTCTCTTCGATCTGCAGACGAAACGAATCGAGGGGTGCGTCGGACAGCGCGCCGTAGACGCGGCTGATCTCGCGGTCGATGAACGGGACGCCGCGGGCTATGCCTTCGCGCACCGACCGGTGCTCGAACAGGAACGTCAGCTTCTCGAACGGGATGTCAAGGCCGATCTCCTCGCGAATTTCGCGCGCGGCGTCGCGATGCGTTTCTCCGGCGGCCAGATGGCCGGCGACGGTGATGTCGAAGCAATCCGGGAAGGTGTCCTTCCCGGACGCTCGCCGCTGGAAGCGGACCATCAGCCCGCCGTCCGCGGGCCTGGCCAGCCAGCAGTGAAACGAGCGGTGCCAATGGCCCCGCGCATGCACTTCGCTGCGCGCGGCGGTGCCGATCGGACGCATCGCTTCGTCGAAAATGTCAAACCATTCTTCGTCGCTCAAGGTTGCGGCCCCCGATCATGATCGTTTGTGTTTCGCTCAAGTCCACTTGGCCGCCCACAGTTTCATCTGCTTGATGATCGGATGCAAGTCTTCGCCCTTGGGCGTCAGCTTGTACTCGACCGTGACGGGCACCGTCGGATAGACATGGCGCTCAAGGACGCCCTTCGCCTCGAGATGGCGGAGGGTGCTGGTCAGCGCGCGCGGGCTGACGTGGGGGATGGCGCGCTGCAGCTCGCCGAACCGCTTCTTCCCGCCGAACAGTTCGCGCAGGACGAGGAAGGCCCATTTGCCGCCGAGCACTTCCAATGTTTTCTCGATGTTGCATTCGATGTGGACGGGATTTTTCGGTACATAGTTCCGGCTGCTCTGCATGACGTAGGCTCACCTCACCCGGGATATGAATGGACGCTATAACGCGTATAGTAGATATCGTGCGTATAATATAATGAAAAACATTTCACTTCTTACCATGATATATGAACTGTTCTAGAATGGGAAGGGGACGGCGGTGCTGGTGCCGCCGCCCGAGACGGAATACCAGGAGGAGATGCGGCATGAAATACCGGAGACTGGGACGGACGGGCCTCAAGGTAAGCGAAATCAGTCTGGGCAGCTGGCTGACCTACGGCGGATACGTCGAACGGGAAAACGCGGTCCAATCGATACGGAAGGCATATGATCTCGGCATCAACTTCTTCGACACCGCGAACGTGTATGAGCGGGGCGCGGCGGAGGAACTGATGGGCGCCGTGCTGCGCGAGTATCCGCGCGAGTCGTACGTGCTGGCGACGAAGGTGTTCTGGCCGATGGGCGACGGGCCGAACGACCGCGGGCTGTCGCGGAAGCACATCATGGAGCAGGCGCACGCGAGCCTGAAGCGGCTGGGGGCTGATTATGTCGATATTTACTATTGCCATCGCCATGATCCCGAGACGCCGCTCGACGAGACGCTGCGCGCGATGGACGACCTCGTGCGCCAGGGCAAGGTGCTCTATGTCGGCGTCAGCGAGTGGACGGCGGCGCAAATGGCGGAAGCGCTGGCCATCGCCGACAAGTATCTGCTCGACCGGATCGTCGTCAACCAGCCGGTGTACAACATGTTCAACCGTTACATCGAGCCGGAGATCATTCCGCTCGGCGAACGCTGCGGCATCGGACAAGTCGTGTTCTCGCCGCTGGCGCAGGGGCTGCTGACGGGCAAATATACGTCGGTGGACAGCATCCCGGCGGACAGCCGCGCGGCACGGCTGGACTGGGTGAAGAAAGGGATCACCGAGGAGAAGATCGCGAAGGTCCGCAAGCTGTCGGAAGTGGCGGCCGAGCTCGGCATCACGGTCGGCCAGCTCGCGCTGGCGTGGATTCTCCGCCAGCCGAACGTGGCGAGCGCCCTGGTCGGCGCAAGCCGTCCGGAGCAGGTCGAGGAGAACGCGAAGGCATCCGGCATCGAGCTTTCCGCCGACGTGCTGGAGCGGATCGAGGAGATTTTGAAGTAAGAATTGCAGGATAAAGAGAAGGCCGATGCGTACGCGGGGCAGTCCGCGGGGGCGCATCGGCCTTCGTTGTGCAAGGGAGCGGATCAGGTGCAGATTTGCGCTATATGGCGGCTTATCCATCTGATCCGGGGTGATGAGGTGCATTTTTGCACTACGCGCCATATTGGGGGATGCGAGGGCCGGACGAAGCGGTGCATCCGGTCCGAGACGCCTCCTGCCGGCCTTCCTCGATGATCCGCTTCGCCCGCTCGATCTCCCGCTGCGTCGGCTCCTGCACGCCTTCGAGCGTGTACGGGATGCCGAGCTGCTGCCATTTGTACACGCCCATCCGGTGGTAAGGCAGCAGTTCGAGCTTGTCGACGCCGCGCAGCGTGCCGATGAAGCGGCCGAGCGCCAGCAGGTCCTCACGGCGGTCGGTGACGCCGGGAATGAGCACGTGGCGGATCCACATCCGCCGGCCGGTGTCGGACAGGTGGCGGGCGAACCGGAGAATGCGTTCGTTCGGCTGCGTCGTCAGATCTTCGTGCCGCGCGGCATCCATCATTTTCAGGTCGAGCAGCACGAGGTCGGCCGCGTCCAGCAGGCCGCAGGCTTCGGCGTGCGCCGGCTCGCAGAAACCGGAGCTGTCGATGGCGGTGTGCAGGCCGTACCTGTGCTTCGCTGCGCGCAGCAGCGCGGCGACGAACGGCGCCTGCAGCGTCGGCTCGCCGCCCGATATCGTGATGCCGCCGCCCGACTGCCGGTAGTAGTCCAGGTAGGGCTCGATCTCGGCGAGCACGGCTTCGACATCCATTTCACGGCCGGCGGACGTGTCCCAGGTGTCGGGGTTGTGGCAGTACCGGCAGCGCAGCGCGCAGCCTTGAAGGAAGAGGACGAACCGGATGCCCGGTCCGTCCATCGTGCCGAAGGTCTCGATCGAATGAACGCGTCCGGTTGCCGCGGTGTCGAGTCTGTCGTGGTGCCGCATGTTTGTTCCCCTCCATTCGATCGTGCCGGCCTTCGTCCGCCGAAGCCCATACCGTCCCGCTACATCGATTCGTGGAACGTCCGGCTGATCACCTCGAGCTGCTGTTCGCGCGTCAGCTTGATGAAGTTGACGGCGTAGCCCGAGACGCGCACGGTGAGCTGCGGATATTTTTCGGGATGCTCCATCGCGTCGAGCAGCGTCGACCGGTCGAACACGTTCACGTTCAGGTGATGGCCGCCCTGCGTCATGTAGCCGTCCAGCAGCGAGGCGAGGTTGGCGATCCGGCTGTTCAGGTCGCGGCCGAGCGCCTTCCCGACGATCGAGAACGTGTTCGAAATGCCGTCCAGCGATTCGGTGTAGGGCAGCTTCGCCACGCTTGCGAGCGACGCCAGCGCGCCCTTCCGGTCGCGGCCGTGCATCGGGTTCGCGCCCGGCGCGAACGGTTCGCCCGCCCGGCGTCCGTCGGGCGTCGAGCCGGTCTTCTTGCCGTAGACGACGTTCGACGTGATCGTCAGCACCGACTGCGTCGGAATCGCGCCGCGGTAGGCTTTGTGCTTGCGCAGCTTCGCCATGAACGACGTGACGATCTCCACCGCCAGGTCGTCGACCCGCGGGTCGTTGTTGCCGTATTGCGGGTAATCGCCCTCGATGCGGAAGTCAATCGCGATCCCTTGTTCGTTGCGGATCGGGTACACCTTGGCGTGCTTGATCGCGCTCAGGCTGTCGGCGACGACCGACAATCCCGCGATGCCGCAGGCCATCGTGCGGATGATGTCGCGGTCGTGCAGCGCGAACTCGAGCCGCTCGTAGCAATATTTGTCGTGCATGTAGTGGATGACGTTCAGCGTGTTCATGTAGAGCTCGGCAAGCCATTCGAGCACGCGGTCGTAGCGCTCGCGGACTTCGTCATAGTCCAGCGTGTCCGCCGTGATCGGCGCTTCCTTCGGGCCGACCTGGATGCCGAGCTTCTCGTCGACGCCGCCGTTGATCGCGTAGAGCAGCGCCTTCGCCAGGTTCGCCCGGGCGCCGAAGAACTGCATCTGCTTGCCGATCCGCATGGCCGACACGCAGCAGGCGATGCCGTAGTCGTCGCCGTAGATCGGGCGCATCAGATCGTCGTTCTCGTACTGCACCGAGCTCGTCTCGATCGACACCTTCGCGCAGTAGTTCTTGAACGCCTGCGGCAGCCGCGTCGACCAGAGCACGGTCAGGTTCGGTTCGGGCGCGGGGCCGAGGTTGTACAGTGTGTGCAGAATCCGGAAGCTGTTCTTCGTCACGAGCGTGCGGCCGTCTTCGGCCATGCCGCCGATCGACTCGGTCACCCAGGTCGGGTCGCCGCTGAACAGCTCGTTGTACTCCGGCGTGCGCAGGAACTTCACGATCCTAAGCTTCATGACGAAATGGTCCATCAGCTCCTGCGCCTCGGTCTCGGTCAGCGTCCCCTCGGCGAAGTCGCGCTCGAAGTAGATATCGAGGAACGTCGAGACGCGGCCGAGGCTCATGGCGGCGCCGTTCTGCTCCTTGATCGCGCCGAGATAGGCGAAGTACAGCCATTGCACCGCTTCGCGGGCGTTCGCTGCGGGCCGCGAAATGTCGAAGCCGTACGACAGCGCCATCCGCTTCAGTTCTTCGAGCGCACGGATCTGTTCGGCGTGCTCCTCGCGGGCGCGGATGACCTCCTCCGTCATCGGCCCCTTCTCCATGGTTGCGAGGTCGGCTTTCTTCGCCTCGATCAGCCGGTCGACGCCGTACAGCGGCACGCGCCGGTAGTCGCCGATGATGCGGCCGCGGCCGTAGGCGTCCGGCAGGCCGGTGATGATGCCCGCTTTGCGCGCCGCGCGCATCTCCGGCGTGTAGGCGTCGAATACGCCCTGGTTGTGCGTCTTGCGGATTTCCGTGAACAGCCGGACGATCTCCTGCGGCAGTTCATAGCCGTAGGCCTTGCATGCATCCTGCACCATGCGGATGCCGCCGAACGGCATGATCGCCCGCCGGAACGGAGCGTCCGTCTGCACGCCGACGATTTTCTCGAGCTTGCGGTCGAGGTAGCCCGGTCCGTGCGAGGTGATGGCGGACGGGGTGTTCACGTCGACGTCCCAGACGCCGCCGCGTTCCCGCTCTTCCCGGGAGAGCCGGCTGACAATCTCCCACAGCCGGGTCGTCGCTTCGGTCGGCCCCGCGAGGAACCGCTCGTCTCCTTCGTAGGGGGTCACGTTGCGCAGAATGAAGTCGCGCACGTCGATTTCTTCCATCCACCGGCCGGATTGAAAACCGCGCCAGCAGTCCGGTACGCCTTCGGTTCGGGGTTGTTTCACAGCAGTGGTCATGACACCTGCTCCCTCCCTCTAACGCTTCGTGCAGGGGCCGCGGACAGCGGCACGCTGCTTTCATCTGAAATGGTACCAGCCTTTGGACGGGAAGTATGTGAATTTAATCACAAACATCGATGTTTTATATCCTTGTTTTTTACGCTTTTGTCCGGTGCGGTCTTGCCGGCGCATCGGCCTCAGATGCTGCAAATCTCCTTCGGGCAAGCCGGACATTCGGGACAGCCGGCCATCTGCCGCAGCTTGTCGAGCTGCAGCACGCGCAGCCTGCCGCCGGGCGCCATGTCGATGACGCCTTCGTTCTTCAGCGTGTTCAGCATCCGGTTGATGCTCTCGCGTGTCGTCCCGACCAGTTCGGCCAGCTCCGTGTTTGTCAGCTTCAGCCGGATGAGGATGCCGTCCGGCTGCGCGACGCCGAAGCTGTTCGTCAGGCGGATCAGCGTCGAGGCGAGGGCTCCCGGCTTGCCGAGCATGATGAGATCGCACAGCTTCGATTCGCTCCTGCGGCGCAGCATGCTCATCCACATCGCGAACCGGAACGCCAGCTCGCCGTCTTTGCCGAGCAGCAGTTCCAGGTCCGGCAGCGGAATGATGCCGGCTTCGACATCGTCCATCGCCTGGCCGCTGTTGCGGTGATTCGGATCCCAGGCATCGAAATCGACGAGGAAATCGCCCGGCTTCAGAATCGACAGCAAAAGGTCGCGGCCGTCGTCGGTCGTGCGGCGCAGCTTGACGTGGCCTTTGCGGATGTAATAGACGGCTTCGGCGGGTTCTCCTTCCCAGAACAGGTAGGCGCCCGCTTCGTAGCGCCGGATGTGCATGATCGATTCCAGTTCTTTGAATTGGCGTTCCGTAAACGGGCTGTCTCCCTGCTCCCGCCTGCAGACGGCGCTTTGTCCCAATGGAGCGGATGCGGTCATCTGTCTGTTCGTCATGTCGGTTCGCCTCCTCATGCATCCTGCTTATCCCAAGCATACAAGGTTTTCGGGGCGGGCGTAATCGGGGAATCGACGGAATTTCGGCGCAGACAAACCGGATTTGGATGATGATGAAAATCACAGACTCGGGCCGCAAAATCGCGTATGCTGGCTGTATCGGCGCAGTTCGGGGAGAGCGCCCCGAGAGTGGCATCAGGGAATTCCCCGAGTGCGGTTTGGATTTGCGGATTTCATCAGTGAACTGACAGCATAGAGACCACACCCAAGATCGGACCGGCATGCGGCAGGAAGGTGGGAGGAAAATGGAGAACGCCAAGGAAGCGATTTTGCGCGAAGTGAAGAAGCTGCGCCGCGAGACCGAAAGCGATTTCGCCGGACTCGGGCTGCTGGACCCGGCCAGCCGGCGCGTGACATGGCGGGTCGTGGTCGGCAGCGTCAGCAGCCGGACGCCGAACATGACGCAGCGGCCGAGCGTCGGGCTGCTCGGCCTGGCGATCCGCTCCGGCACGCCGGTCTGCTTCGATCCGAGCCGTCCCGGCTCGGAGCGGGCGCGGATCGAAGACCCGATCCTGCTCGCCGAAGGCCTGGCCGCCGCCGTATTTCTGCCCGTCAGGACCGGATGCGACATCTCCGGCGTCATGCTGCTCGGCAGGCGGCTGACGAAGGATTACGACGACGCGGAAATCGGCCGGGCGGTGCGCGGCATCAAGGCGCTCGGCGCGCGGGAGGAATGGTGGCGGGAGCTGTCGCTGGAGGCGGTAAGCTGGCCGAAAAGGTAGCGGTCATTGCGGTTTTTTTGTCCCTTCTGCTACAATTCGGGTAATATCCGCGGAAGACGGAGGAATCGTAAGATGGTGAAGCTGCTCCTGTGCGACGATCATGCGGTGGTCCGCTCGGGACTTCGCATGCTGCTCGACGGCAGGCACGGCATCGAAGTGGTCGGCGAGGCGTCGGAAGGGGGCGAAGCGATCCGGATGGCGCTGGAGCTGAAGCCCGATGTCGTCCTGATGGACGTCAGCATGCCGCACGGCATGGACGGCCTGGCCGCGACCGCGGAGCTCAAGCAGCGGCTGCCGGAGACGAACATTCTCATCCTGACGATGCATGACGACGACGAGTATTTGTTCCGGGCCATCCAGATCGGCGCGTCGGGCTACATTCTGAAGAACGCTCCGCACGAGGAGCTGGTGTCCGCCATCCGGTCGGTAGCGGCCGGGGACGCCTATCTGTACCCGACGGCGACGAAGCGGCTGATGAGCGAATATTTGAACCGGCTGAAGTCGGGCGCCGAGCCGCCGGACGCCTACGACACGCTGTCGGAGCGGGAGAAGGAGGTTCTCGGCTGGATTGCGCGGGGGTATTCGAACAAGGAAATCGCCGACAATCTGATCATCAGCGTCAAGACGGTCGAGACGCACAAGGCGAACCTGATGGAGAAGCTGGGGCTCAAGACGCGGCCCGAGCTGATCAAATTCGCGGTCAAGAAAGGATTGTTGAACTTTGAATAATGCCGTCGGCGCAAAGCTGGGCAAGCAGGAAGCGGAGGCTGCCGTGCGCCTGCTGCACGAGATCGAGACGCTCATCGCGGACGAGGAACTGCGCAGGCAGCTCAAGACGGCGCTCAAGCAGCTCGCGGACGTGAAATTCGCCCTCGATGAATCGTCGATCGTGGCGATTACGGACGCGAAAGGCATCATCCAGTACGTGAACGACAAGTTCGTCGAGATTTCCAAATACAGCCGCGAGGAGCTGATCGGGCAGGATCACCGGATCGTCAATTCCGGCTATCATGACAAGGCGTTCATGCGCGACCTGTGGCGGACGATCTCGCGGGGGGAAGTCTGGCGCGGCGACATCCGCAACCGGGCGAAGGACGGCACCTACTACTGGGTGAACACGACGATCGTGCCGTTCCTGGACGAAAACGGGCGCCCGTATCAGTATCTGTCCATCCGCAACGAAGTGACGAAGCTGAAGCAGGTGGAGCAGGAACTGAAGACGATGATGACCCGCGTCATCGAGGTGCAGGAGGAAGAGCGGAAGCGGATCTCGCGCGAACTGCACGACGGGGTCGGCCAAAGCCTGTTCTCGCTGCTCATCCGCATCGACCGGCTGCTGGACGACCACCCGGAGATGGCCGAGCTGCGCAGCCTGCGCCGGGACGTGGCGGACGTGATGGAAGACATCCGCAGCATGTCCCGGGAGCTTCGGCCGTCGGTGCTGGACGATCTCGGCGTCGGCCCGGCCGTCCGCACCTATGTCGAGAACTATTCGGCGCATTACGGCATCGACGTGCGGCTCGCGATCGAGCTGCGCGGCCGGCCGGCCATCGCGGCGGAAACGACGATCTACCGCGTCGTGCAAGAAGCGCTGACGAACATTGCAAAATACGCCGACGTCGACGAGTGCGAAGTGACGATCAAGGAAACGGACGATAAGGTCGAGACGATCGTGCGGGATGAAGGCGCGGGCTTCGATCCGTCCGTCAGCCGGACCGGCGTCGGCCTGTTCTCGATGGAAGAGCGGGCGCGCGCCGTCGGCGGATCGCTTGTCATCCGGTCCGCGCCGGACAAGGGGACCGAGGTGCGGCTCATCGTACCGAAGGAACCGGCCGCCCCGCGGTGACGCACGGCAAAGAAACGGCCTTCCCGGCTTCACCTGGAGTCGGGAAGGCCGTATTCATCGAGCCGCCGTCAGACCGTGCGGACGCGGGCGTCCGGAGCAGCGGCGGGAGCGCCGGTCTGGCCGGCGAAGGCGCGCAGCATCCAGGCGTGCTTGTCCAGGCTTGTCCGGATGCCGGTGAGCAGATCGGCGGTCGATGCGTCGCCTTCCTGCTCCGCCGCGCGGATCCCATCGGCCAGCTCGGCGGAGATCATCCGGAAGTCCTCCGCGATCGTCAGCACCATCGCGTTCGCATCCTCGGTGCCGGATGCTTCCCGAATGGCGGACAGCTTCAGGTATTCCGCCATGCGGGAGACCGGCCGGCCTCCCAGCGCAAGCAGCCGTTCGGCCAGTTCGTCGACGTATCCGGCCGCTTCATTGTACAGTTCTTCAAACTTTGCGTGCAGCGTGTAGAATGAAGCGCCTTTCACATACCAATGATAATGGTGAAGCTTGACGTAGAGCACGCTGAAATTGGCGATTTGACGGTTAAGGATTTCATGAATGGACGCCATGTCGAATCTCCTCCTTCGCAGTTCTGGAATCGTGCGCGTTCCGCGGCGGGCATCGTGTGCTTCGTTCCCGCGTTAGGTTGCGCCAATTCCGCGGGATTATGCCGTTTGCAGAGACGGACAACAAAGTTTGTATCAATTTTTAATTTAGAATTATTATAAATAAGAAAAAGACGCTTGTCAAACCCTGTCGGCTCCCGGTTTGAAAAAGCCAGAAATCGAAAGATATCGGGAGCATTCGCGGGCAGGGACGTGGGCGTCGCTGATTATTGACCGTGACAGCCGATTTTCGTTACAATAGTGAAACACAAACGCTTGCAGTGCCGGGTTTTGTCCGTATCGTGCGCTTTTCGCTGCGGTTTGCCGCCATCATTTTCATGAAGGAGGAGGAGAACGGGATGTATGTCATGAAGGATTCGGAATACATGTTCGTCTTCACGGGTCCGGACGGATCGGGACGGAAGACTGTCGCCGACGCGGTTGCGCAGACGCTGGGCATCCGCAAGGTGCCCGGGTACGCCACCCGCAAGCCGCGCCCGGGCGAAGTTGACGGCGTCGACTATCACTTTATCTCGCGGACGCTGTACGACCAGCTCGAAGAAGACGGCGAATTCCTCGAAAGCATCGAGCTCAGGGGCAACAAGTACGGGATTCGCGACAAGGATGTCGCCCGGGCGTTCGAGAAGAGCGGATCGGTCTACCTGATTCTGAATCGTGAAGGTGCGGACATTCTGAAAGAGAAGTACGGCGATCACTGCATCCGGCTGTTCATCTATGCTGACCGCCGCACGGTGGAGGAACGGCAGCGCGCGCTCGGATTGCCGGACGACGTCATCCAGGAGCATCTGAGCCGCTACGAATACGACATGGAATATCAATCGCAATGCGAGCATGCCTTCGAGAATTACGATCTCGCACATACGGTGTTCGATATTACCAATACGCTCGAGAAGTATTTGAACCGGGGACTGGTGGACAAAGACTGACCGTTCCCGATTCACAAGCGAAGACCGCCGTCCGCTGTGCCAGCGGTTCGGCGGTCTTGTTTCAGAATCCCTGCTGCTGAGGGAAATAGCTGCCCGCGCCCGCGGCCGTATAGGACAAGCCGGCCGCCGGGACGGCGTTCGTCACGGCATATTCCAGCTGGCGGCAGAGGCTCGAAGCCTGCTGCAGCTGTTCCAGGGCCGTCTGATGGCCTTGCAGCGCGGTCTGGATAATCTGAACCGCCTGACGCTCCCGCTGCGCAAGCTGTTCAAGCATGGCGACGTTCTGCTGCTCCTGCTGAAGCATCTGCTGGTACTTCTGCGTCGATTGCTGCGTCTGCTGAATCAGCTGCGAGAGCAGCTGCTCGCAATGCCGGATCTGCAGGGCAGCGTTCGGGACATCATTGTGATACATCGCGATACCTCCTGGTCAACGGAATCGGAGCCGGGCGCAGGATGTCCGTGCACGCTGCTCCGCGATTAGGATGGCGGACCGGGGGCAATTTATACACCATGGGCATGATGAACAGGGAGGCGCAGAAAGTGGCGGAATGGCGGTTCGTTTTTCGCATTGATTATCTGAACGTGGCCGGGGAAGAACGCAATCTGAAAGGAACGCTGTACACGGACGGCAAGCCGCCGACGCCGGAAGATATCCTGGGGTTCCTCCGGCAGAGCGGATTCGACGTGAAGGTCCGCGACCGCGAGCATCTCGTGTTCTACCGGGAAGGGGAAAACCCGCTTGAGATCCGGATCGTGAAGATCGGCAATGAAGAGCGGGAGCACGACGACGCCGCGCTGAAGGCCATTCTCGAGCAGTTCCGCAAGCGAGATCCCGCCATCGGCGGGTGACGCGCGGCCGCGGCGCCGCATGCCGGCCCGGCTTCAGCCCGCGATGATCTTGATCATGTACGTGCGGGTCCGGGGGCCGTCGAATTCGCAGAAATAGATGCCCTGCCACCGGCCGAGCAGCAGCCTCCCGCCGGAAATGATCACGGTCTGCGAAGCGCCGGCGGTGATCGTCTTCAGATGGGAGGCGGTGTTGCCCTCCATGTGCCGGTAGCCCGGATGCTGCCAGGGATACACTTCGTCCAGGCGGAGCAGCACGTCGTGCCGGACGTCGGGATCGGCGTTCTCCTGAATGGTGATGCCGGCCGTCGTATGGGGCGAGTAGATGACGGCGATGCCGTCCGTGACGCCGGAACGCTTGACCGCGGCCTGGACCTGACGGGTGATGTCGATCATTTCGTCGCGTCTCGACGTGTGGAGCGTTTCGGTCGTGAGCATCGGGCTTCGTCTCCTTCTGCAATGTCGGGTCAGCCTCATTGTGCACGGGCGGGCGGCCGGTTGTCAATGCGGGACAAGCCGCGGGAGCTTGTCATCCATATACATAAGGAAAGGGGAGGTCGCCGTTGACCAGAACCCGCATCCGCAAGGCGGTCCTTCCGGCGGGAGGACTCGGCACGCGATTCCTGCCGGCGACGAAGGCGCAGCCGAAGGAAATGCTGCCGCTGATCGACAAGCCGGCGATCCAGTATATTGTCGAAGAAGCGGTGAAGTCCGGCATCGAGAGCATCATGATCGTCACGGGCCGGAACAAGCGGGCGATCGAGGACCATTTCGACAAATCGGTCGAGCTGGAGATGGCGCTGGAGGCGAAGGGCGACGGGGAAATGCTGGACATCGTCCGCGGCATTTCGAATCTGGCGGAGATCTATTACATCCGGCAGAAGGAGCCGCTCGGGCTCGGGCACGCCGTCCTCAGTGCGCGGCATTTCGTCGAGAACGAGCCGTTCGCGGTGCTGCTCGGCGACGATATTCTCGTCTCGGATCCGCCGTGCCTCCGGTCGATGATCGACGTGTACGAGCAGACCGGCTCGTCCGTCGTCGCCGTCATGCAGGTGCCGTGGGAGGAGACGGAGAAATACGGCATCGCCGATTTCGATGCCGAATCCGGCGACCATCGCATCCGCAGTCTGGTCGAGAAGCCGCCGCGTGGCGAGGCGCCTTCCAACTGGGCGGTCGTCGGGCGGTATATTTTCACGCAGGACATCTTCCGCTATCTGGAGAAGGCCGCGCCCGGCCGCGGGGGCGAGATTCAGCTGACGGACAGCATGCAGCAGTTGAACGCGGAGTCGCCGATGATCGCCTATCCGTTCCGCGGCCGGCGGTACGACATCGGCGACAAATTCGGCTTCGTGCAGGCGACCGTCGATCTGGCGCTCGATCGGCCGGATCTGGCGCAGCGGGTCAGGGCGTATTTGCGGCAGCGGCTCGGCGCGGACGAATCTATGTAAGCGGCCGGCGGGGCGATTGCCCGGCATGCGGCCGATTGAGCCGCCGGCAACCGCCCGCCGCGAGGCGTCAGAAGAACCGGCTCAATTCCAGCGAGATGAAGCTGCCCGGCTGAACCGGTGTGTTCAGGAGACCGGGCGGGATAACACGGCCGTTCAGCCGGACGGTCGTCCGGATGTTGCTGCCGGGTCCGGTAAAGACGCCGCCGACCGACACGATCTGGCCGCCAAGGCCGAACTGCACCACTCCCGTCGAGGTGAGCGCCTGGCGCACCGTCAGCCCGAAGCGGTGCGGGATGTTGTAGGACCGCGTCAGCCACGGGAATTGCCGGCCGCCGTTGATGAATACGGTGACGAACCGAGCCGGGCCGGGGAACGGCGGGAACGGGCCTGGTCCGGGGGATGGCGGAAACGGACCCGGGCCGGGGAACGGCGGAAACGGACCCGGGCCGGGGAACGGCGGAAACGGACCGGGACCGAAGCCGGGACCGAAGCCGGGACCAAATCCGGGGCCGATTTGCTGTCCGGGCGCCTGCCCGGGCCCTTGCTGCCCCGGAGCCGGAGGAGCCGGGAAAGCGCGCAGCGAACCGCAGCCGCATCCGGCGCTTACGTGTGGGTTGGCATGCTGAACTCCCATTTGTCGATTGCTCCTTCGTGTAAGATTGGGCTTTCGGGATATCGTATGCGGCACATGCCCATCCGGTGTATGTCGACACACGCGTCCGCGGGCAGGCGCATATGCCGGCTCATGCGCGGCTCTTGCGCGTCCGGGCGGTTGGCGTACAATGGAAGAAGCGAAGTTTGACAGGCGGCAGACGGAATGCCGCCCTTGTCGTTACAGGGGGAACGAATGTGAGCGGCACATTGGAACTGCTCCTGAAGGAGCGAATCGTGGCGATCGTCCGCGGACTGGAAGGCGAGGCGGCCGATCGGGCGGCCGAAGCGCTGGTGGGCGGCGGCATCCGGCTGGTGGAAGTGACAATGAACACGCCGGGCGCGCTGAAGACGATCGCCGGATGGCGGGAGAAGTTTGACGGGCGGGCGGCGATCGGAGCGGGCACCGTGCTCGACCTGCAGATGGCGAAGGAAGCGGCGGCGGCCGGTGCCATGTATCTGATCTCGCCGAATCTGGACGAAGAGGTGATCGCCTTCGGCGCGGAGCGGGGGCTGTCCGTCTGGCCGGGGGTCATGACGCCGACCGAGATCGTGCGTGCGTGGAAGGCGGGCGCCGAGGCGGTGAAGGTGTTCCCGATGGCGTCGCTGGGCGTGGGTTACCTTGCGGAAATCCGCGCGCCGCTTGACCATATCCCGATGATCGCGACGGGCGGCGTCGACCTGACGACAATCCGGTCGTATTTCGAGGCCGGAGCGGCCGCGGTCGGGATCGGGAGCAGGCTGCTGAACCGGGAGTGGATCAAGGCGGGCGATTTCGAACGGCTCACGGACAATGCCCGCCGTTATGTCGAAATTGTCCGGTCGCTGACGTAAAACGGACGTACGCGAAGGGGGAGACGGTCATGGTCGGCTGGGTCATCGGGGCGGCAGCTGCCATCGCGGCGGCGGGAGGCGGCGCATGGATGCTCGGCGCGAAGACGCAGCAGCCGAAGCGGCGGCCGATCGGGGAGCTGCCGCGGGCGCCGTATGAGACGGTCCGGTTCGAGAGCGAAGGCGTGCCGATGGTCGGCTGGCTGATCCGGCCGGATGCGGCCGGCACGGATTCCGGCGGGCCGCTGCCGCTCGTCGTCATCGCGCACGGCTGGGGCTCGAACCGGTCGCGCGTGCTGCGCTACGCGCATCCGCTCGTCGAAGCCGGATACGCCGTCTTCGTGTACGACGCGCGCAGCCACGGCGAGAGCGGCGCGGTCAAGGCGCCGACCGGGCTCATGTTCATGGCCGACATCGAGGCGGCGGTCGCGACGGCGGCGCGGCTGCCCGGCGTCGACGCCTCGCGCATCGCGGTGCTCGGCCATTCGATGGGCGGGCTCGGCGCCCTGCTCGCCTATGCCGGCGGGCTGCCGGTGCGCGCCGTCATCACGGACAACGCGCCGCTCACGATCGAGACGATTCTCCGGTCCGAGCTCAGGCGCAGAAATCTTCCGGTGTTTCCGCTGGCCCGGATCATCCTGCGCGTCTGGCTGCTCCGGGCGGGCGTCCCGTACAGGGAAGTGCGGCGCATCGACATGCCGGCCTGGGTTGCGGCCAACGCCGAAGCGGTCCGCGGCGGAGGCGGAAAGCCGGTGCTCATGATCCATTCCACCGGCGACCCGGTCATTCCGGCGGAAGAGCTGCGCAGCGTCACCGCCAGGGCGCCGGTCGAGCACCGGTTCGTCGACGCGCAGGGACACAGTTGCTCGGAGCAGGACCCCGCGTTCTGGCAGGCCGTGCTGCCTTTCCTGCAGCGGCATCTGGCCGGAGGCGGTCCGCGGCGCTGAAACGGATCGACGGCTGACGGACAAAAAAAGGTCCCGCGGACGATCCGGTTCCATCGCCGCGGGATTCAAGGAAAGGGTATATGAAAATGGGGGGTTATGTTCACATCATACCCGCCCAACATGAACGGAATCTGAAAGAAATATTACAATTTCATTACAAGTTTGGCTTGGCAGGGATGGCGGAAGTTTCTTCGCACGGGTCTTCACGGCAAGGAACGGCGACTTCTACCATGCTTCCGTCAAGGGGGAAACGTTCGCGCCGCCGGAATACTGCCTGCCACCTGCCCTGTCAACCCGAGAACGGGCTGCACGCTGTTTGCAAGCCCTTGAATATCGATCGCCATCGGATGCGCTGATCCTGAAGGACGGCGCATCCTTTTGGTTTGCGCGGACTGCCCGGGACGAATTGGCGGATCGCATAGCGGCTGGTGTTTTGTTTTCGTGCGGATGTTGTTGTTTGTTGATGAATGCGCGCGTTTGTCGATATACTGGAAAATAAGAAGTCGCGGCGGAAGGTTCATTTTTTCAAGGCAGGTGGGAGTTCGCATGTTCGCGGCACAGCGGAGAGAATGGCTGCTGAAGCGGCTGGCGCAGAACCGGCAGATCATTGTGAAGGAAGCGGCGAAGGAGCTGAACGTCTCGGAGGGAACGATCCGCACCGATCTCAGGCTGCTGGAGGAAGAAGGGCTGCTTGAGCGCACGCACGGCGGCGCGGTGCCGGTCAGGGCGGGCCATCAGCCGCCGGCGCACGCCATGCCGTCGCGCGGCGAGCTGAACCGGCAGGAGAAGCGGGCGATCGGCCGGCGGGCGGCGGAAATGGTGCGGAGCGGCCAGTGCATCCTGCTGGACGCCAGCTCGACGGTGTTCGAGCTCGCGCGGTGCCTGTCGGAATACGACTACCTGACGGTCGTGACGAACGGGCTGGCTGCGGCCGAGGAGGTCGGGCGCAATCCGCGCAACAACGTCATTCTGATCGGCGGCATTCTGCGGCCCGGTTCGCGCACGGTGGAGGGCACGCTCGGGCGCGGGCTGCTGCAGGAAGTCCACGCCGACCTGTTCTTCACGTCGTCCGAAGGGTTCACGGTCGAGACCGGCATGACCGATTTCAGCCCGAACGAAGCGGAGCTGAAGAAGCTGATGGCGGCCAACGCGTCGCAGGTCGTCGCGCTTCTCGACCATACGAAGCTGGGCCGGCGGTCGATCGTTACGTCCATCCAGGCGAAGGACATCCGGACGCTGATCACCGACGCGGGGGCGGATCCGGCGTGGCTGAAGACGCTCGGGAAGATCCGGGTGATCGTCGCGGATGTGCCGGCCGGCGAAAAATGACAGCTCGGCGCAGCGAAATGCGGGCCAAACGCAAACAAACAACGGAAAACGACAATGCGAACGTAAACGCAGCCGCCCGCATTCAATCGTTGACTTTCGGACCGGGCGGGACGGACAATGGGGATGGAGATTCAACGTGGAATTGCGGGGCGGTGACGCATGGCGAAGGGTTGGTCGCCGGACGGGTTCATTCTCGATCTGGACGGCACGGTTTATACGGGGAGCCGCCCGATCCCGGGGGCGGCGGAGGCGGTCGCATATTTGCGGGCGAAGGGAAAACGCATCGTCTTCCTGAGCAACCGGGGCAACATTTCGCGGCGCATGTGCCGCGAACGGCTGGAAGCGATCGGCATTCCGTGCGAAGCGGAGGACATTATCCTGACCTCGTCGGTGGTCTCCCGGTATCTGGCGGAGCATGAGCCGGACGCGCGCGTCTGGGTGCTCGGCGAGCAGGGGCTGCGGGACGAGCTGGCAGCGCACGGCGTCCGGTTCGCCGCGCGGCCGCAGGAAGCGGACCGGCTCGTCGTGACGCTGCACGAGACGCTCACTTACGCGGAGCTGAACGACGCGTTCCGCGCGGTCCGGGCCGGCGCCCGCATCATCGCGACGAACGCCGACAGGACGTTCCCCGGCGAGGACGGGGAAGCGATCGATGTCGGCGGGCTGCTGGCGGCGCTCACGCACACGACCGGGACGGAAGTGGACACGGTCGTGGGCAAGCCTTCGCCGCTTATGGCCGAAGCCGCGCTGGACCGGCTCGGGCTGCCGCCGGAGCGATGCATGGTCATTGGCGACAGCCTGGCATCGGACATCGCGATGGGCCGGCGCATGGGGCTCCGGACGGCGCTCGTGCTGACCGGCTCGGGGACGAGGGAGGCGGCGATGGCGCTCGATGAGACCGAACGGCCGGACTGGATTCTCGATTCGCTGGCGGACATCCGCCGGCTGCTGGAGGAGATGGAACGATGAACGGTGCATCGGAAGTGCTTGGGGGAGGCAAGGCCGCAGGCCTGCCGGACCCGATCCGGCTCGCGCGGGGCGCAGCGGACGAGGCGGTGCCGTACCTGCTGGATGCCGGCCTGAAGCGCGCGCTCTTCGTCGCGGATGAGACGACGGCGCGGGTGATCGGCAGCCGGCTGGCCGAGCGGTACGGTGCGGCGGGCGGTGCGGCCCGCCTGGAGATCATCCGGCCGAACGCGGCCGGCGACGTCGTCGCCGACGAGGCGTCGGTGCTGCAGGCGATCATCGCGGCGCAGCACCACGGCGCGGACGCGATCGCCGCGGCGGGGAGCGGCACGATCCACGACATCGTCCGCTACGCCGCCTGCACGCTCGGCCTGCCGTTCGTGTCCGTGCCGACGGCGCCGTCGGTCGACGGGTTCACGTCGAAGGGCGCGCCGCTCATTCTGCGGGGCGAGAAGATCACGCTGCCGGCGGCCGCGCCGGTCGCCGTGTTCGCCGACCTGGACGTGCTGTGCGCGGCGCCGCAGCCGCTGATCGCGGCCGGATTCGGCGACATGCTCGGCAAGTACACGTCGCTGTTCGACTGGGTGTACGGCCGCGAGACGGCGGGCGAGCCGTATGATGAAGATATCGCGGGCCTGACGCGGGGCGCGCTCGAGCGCTGCGTGTCCCATGCCGAATCGATCGGCAAGGGAACGGAGGAAGGCGTGCGCGCCCTGATGCAGTCGCTCATCGAATCGGGCATCGCCCTGCTGCGGTTCGGGCAGTCGCATCCCGCATCCGGTGCGGAGCATCACATCTCCCATTACTGGGAGATGCACTTCCTCCGCACCGGCCGCCGGCAGGTGCTGCACGGCGCGAAGGTGGGCGTCGCCTGCGCGGAGGTCGCCGACCTGTACAAGCGGTATGCGGCGGAAGGCCGGCCGCTGCCCGACGTCTGCCGGCGCATGCTGGAGGAGCTGCCGGACGGCGCCGAGCTGCGTCGGCTGCTGCGCGTCGCCGGCGGGCCTGCCGTTCCGGCCGAGCTCGGGATCGAGCCCGAGCTGCGCGACGAAGCGCTGCGCCGGGCGCATGTGGTGCGCCTGAACCGGCACACGCTGCTGCGCGCGATCAACGGCGAATAATTCCCCGGGGCTCAGCCGGTTTTCAAATTGAACACGTAATAGAGAGCCGCAATTTCATAGATGTCCGGTTCGGAACCTGCCAAATGAAACGCCACACGGCTGGACTTGGGCGGCATCAACCCCTCCGGAACCGCCTCTGCCACAGTCCGGTCATTTTGCATAAAACGTACGGTGCGGTCGGCAAACTCCTTTTTGATCCAGATCCCGGTGTCATGCTTCCGGTATAAGAATCGAGGGTGGGTTCTGATCTTCGACTTGTTTTCGAGTTGAAATAGCCGGCCGCCGACATGGACAACCCTTTTTTCGCGCAGAAGAGTCCCCGGATTGTTGATTTCCGCGATGTTGACCACGGGCTTCTTCTCCCGGTCGCAGGCGCATACGTTGTTGACCATGTTGTCCAGCAGGAGATTGACGAACTTCTGCGTTCGCGAGGCGTGATAGCGCTGAATATAGCCGACGACCGCCCCTTCTTGCCCGGGATCGTGGAGAGCGATCCGGGCGTGCCGACGGTTTGGCTCTCCGCGGAGGCCGGCGACATTGCGGTGTCGGCGGGCCGATAAAATCCAATCATTTGCCCTTTTTCCAATGAAATTGCCCCGTAGCCCCGTTTCGTGGGGGACGGGGCTTTTCGTACAATGAGAGGAAGGAAGAACGGGGTTGTTCCACCTGAGGAGGCGTCAAGGATGATGGCAGAACCGATCGGCGTGCTGGTGGCGGACGACGAACCGCGGCAGCGGCGCGGGCTGGCCGCGCTCATTCGCTCGCTCCGGCCCGGCTACCGCGTCTACGAAGCGAAGAACGGCAAGGAAGCGCTCAAGCTGGTGCGGGAATCCGCGCCGGAGATTGTATTTACCGACATTCAGATGCCGCTCGCCAGCGGACTCGAGTTCCTTGAGGCGGTCGGCCGTCTTCAGCAGGCGCAGCCGAAGGTTGTTCTTGTAAGCGTATACAGCGAGTTCAGCTATGCCCAACAGGCACTCCGGCTCGGCGCCAAGGATTATTTGTTGAAGCCGGTGCGCCCGGAGCAGCTGTCGGACGTGTTGGAGAAGTTGGAGAAGCAGCTGCGCCGGGAGCAGGCACGAAGCGCCGGGGGGCGGCGGACGCATCCCGCGGGATGGCCGGAGCCCGCCGGAGGGGCTGCCGGCTTGAGCGGTCCGGAACCGGATGCAGGCGCGCGGGATGCAGCCGCTTCCGTGCAGCAGCGGGAGGCGGAGCCGGAGTCGCTTGCCTCGAGGCTGTACGGCGAGCATCTGCTCTATAAATGGATGACCGCCGGGGATTTGACCGGCTGCGAACGGGCGGAATGGGAGCGCCGCTTCCGGATGGCCGGGAGGGGCTGCGTGCTGGTCTTGGAAACAGCCGAGCCGGCTTGCGCGGCAAGCGACTCTGCCGGCGGCAAGCCCGCCCACCCGGCGGAATGGCGCGGCATGCTCCGGCAGACGGCGCTCCGGGCATTGGCGGCGCATGCGGACGCGGCCGCCGCGGCACCGGAACACGAGCCGCGCCGGTTGTACATAGCGGCCGCATGGAAGGACGGCTGCCGCTCCGACGATGCGATCGGCAAGCTCCGGGAGGCGGTGCAACGGCTCGCCCGATTGTACGGCCGCACGGTCGGCGCCGGCATCGGCCGCGAGACGCCGCAGCTCGAGCGGGAGGCGCACGCATCGTGCCGCAGCGCGCTTGAAGCGCTCGACCGGCTGTTCTACGCGCCGCCGGGGACGTGGCTCGCCGCCGATGCGGCGGGCGATGCGGAGCGCCGGGAGGAGCGCGCGCCGCTTGACGCCGTCCGGGATGCCGACGCGCTGGAACAGGCGGCGGCCGCCTGCGATGAGCCGCGGGCGACGGAAGTTCTCATGGCGTCGCTGGAACGGATCGCGGCGCCCGGTACGCCGCCGATGCGGTCGAAGCTGGCCGCCGTGCAGCTCTTGCTCGGCTGCCTGAAGCGGACGGAATCGGCGCTGGATGAAGCCGACAGCCGCGAACTGTCCGAGCGGATCGAACGGCAGATCATGGCCTGTCCGTCGTGGGCCGAAGTGAAGGCCGCCGCGGAGCTGCTGCTGCGCGATCTGATCGGCCGGCTCAAAGTGTCGCGCCAATCCCGCAGCGAGTTGATCATGCGGAAATGCCGCGAGTATATCGACGCGCATTTGCACGAGAGCCTCGGCCTGGAGTCGGTGGCGCAGCGGTTTTACTATAATCCTTCCTATTTCAGCATTCTGTTCAAGCAGCATGCCGGCATGCCGTTCTCCGAATATCTCGTGCAGACGCGCATGCGGAAGGCGCGGGAGCTGCTGCTGCAGACCAACTTCCGGGTGGCGGACATTGCGCGCCGGGTCGGGTACCGGGATACGAAATATTTCAATAAAGTGTTCCGCAAAATGTTTCTCTGCTCGCCTGACGAATTCCGGCGGATGTTCGCGCTGCGCAAGGAAGCGGGGGACGGTTGATGCGCGCTGTCATCCGGGCCGCCCGCCGTCTCGCCGCCGCAATCGGGAACGCCGCCGAGGGCGCCAGCTTCCGGACGAAGCTGTTCATTTCCTACTTCGCGCTCGTCAGCTTCATCATTCTGCTGCTCGGGTTCGCCTATTACCAGGTCAGTGCGCGCAATATGCTCGCGAACGTCAGCGAGAGCCTCGGCGGCGTCGTCCTGAACCACAACCTGCAGCTGGACGAGACGCTGCGCGACATCCGCGACAAGAGCGAAGTGCTGCCCATCGACGAGGAACTGTACCAGACGTTTGCCGCCCTCGATCCGGAGGACAACGAATCGCTGCTGAAGGCGGATCGGCGCATTACCCAGATTCTGTTCCGCTATTTCGGCGGCGACGACAACATCTATTCGGTCTTCATCCTGACGCCGGATTACGCCTTCGGCAGCGCGGCGCGGATGTTCGTGCCGCCGGAAGGCTTCTTCTCTTCCGGACTGCGCGAGGCCGCGGCGGCGGCGGACGGCGATCTCGTCTGGGTGCCGACGTACCGGTTCGCGGACGTCATGGACGAGCCGCGCCTTACGGATCTCGAATTCGAGTACGATCGGCTCGCGTCGGCGGTAAAACAGCTGAACTTGACGTACATCGACGAGCGGGGCATTTTTCACACGCTGCCGGATCATCGGGACAAGCCGGTGCTGATGGTCAACCTGACCGTCGATTTTTTCAGCCGGCTGTTCGAAGAATATGCGGGAAGCAGCGGCTTCCGCAGGCTCTCCTACGGCATTGCGGCGCCGGACGGCACCGTCGTCGCCTCGTCGGAGCCGGAAGCGGCGGGCAGGCCGGAGACGCCGCCGTGGCTTGCGGAGGCGCTGGCGCAGAAACGCGGCATGCTGCGGTTCGACCGTGGCGGCAGCGAAATGCTCGTCCGCTACGACACGATGGCGAGCACCGGATGGCTCTCCTGGATCGAGATTCCCGTGCAGGATGCGCTGCTCGGCCTCGGCGCGCTGAAAGGCTACACGTTCCTGTTCCTCGCCGTCATGCTGTCGGTGTCCGCGGTGCTCGCCTACCTGATGTCGTTCCTCGTCACGAAGCCGCTCGTCCGGATCAAACAGGCGATCCGCACGGTCGAGCGGGGGAGGTTTGACGCGCGCATACCGGAAGGCGGACGGGATGAGTTCGGCCGGGTGATCCGGCTGTTCAATCAGATGAACGAGCGGATCGCGGCGCTGATCGAGGAGAACTATGCCGCCCGGCTGCGGGAGAAGGAGGCGGAGCTGATGGCGCTCAATCTGCAGCTCAATCCGCATTTTCTGTACAACACGTTGACGACGCTGTACTGGATCGCGCTCGAGAACGGCCAGCAGGAGATGGCCCGCGTCATGCTCAACCTGTCGGACATGCTCCAGACAACGACGCGCAACAAGCGGGAGATGTGGACGCTCCGCACCGATCTGGACTGGCTCGAAAAATATGCGTACATCATGTCCGTCCGTTTCGAGGATTTGTTCACGATGGACGTCGACGTGGCGGAGGAACTGCTCGATATGGACGTGCCGAAACTGTTCCTGCAGCCGTTCGTCGAGAATGCGATCATCCACGGATTCGCGGAAATGGACGGCGGCGGCGTCATCCGCATCCGCGGCCGGCGCGAAGGGGAAGCGGCGGTGTTCACGGTCGAGGACAACGGGCGCGGCTTCACGCCGGAACGGCTGGCGCGCATGGCCAGCGGCGAAGGCCAGTCGACCGGCATGGCGAACGTCGGGAAGCGGATCCGGCTGCTGTACGGGCCGCCGTACGGGGTCGCCATCGCAAGCGATGAAGGGCGCGGCACGCGGATTGTGATCCGGCTGGCGTTAAGCCGCGCGCAGCGGGCGAAGCCGTTGATGGCGGAAACGCCGGTTGCGTCGACGGGGGCGGAAGCGATGGAAGCGGCGGGCGAACGGAGGGGACAGCTTTTATGAGAAACCGAACTGTGACGCGGGCCGTTCTGCTTCTGCTGACGGTTATGCTCGCCGCTGGCGGATGCGGCCGCCCGGTGCCGGACCGGCCGGACGGCGCGGGGAAGGAGCGCGTCACGATCACCTACGCGACCTGGGGGTCGCCGAACGAACGGGCGGCGCACGAGCGGATCGTGCGCAAGTTCATGGAGCGATACCCGCAGATTGAAGTGATCTACCGGCACATTCCGGAAGATTACGTGAAGGTGCTGACCACGCTCTATGCGGGCAACCAGGCGCCGGATGTTTACATGCTGTACAAGCATACCGCCGTCCAATGGGCGGAGCAGGGCAAGCTGTATGATCTGCGTCCGCTGCTCGAGGCCGACCCGGATCTCGGCGAATCTTCGTTCATTCCGAACGCCGTCATGCGCGGAGACAATGGCAGCGTGATCGGCATCAAGGCGACGGAGGAGTCGTTCGCGCTCTACTACAATGCCGAACTGTTCCGCAAGGCCGGCCTCGAGCCGCCCCCGACGAGGGCGGAAGAAGCGTGGGACTGGGACGAGTTCGTGGATGTCGCGAAACGGCTTACGCTCGACAGCGCCGGCCGCGACGCGCACCACCCGGACTTCGATCCGGATGCGATCGTCCAATACGGCGTCCGGATCAACACGTGGATGTGGCATCTGATGGTGCCGTCCAACAACACGTCGATCATTGCGCCGGACGGAACAGGCATGAACCTGGAAGATCCGGATGTGATCGACGCCGTGCAGCGGCTCGCCGACCTGATGTACGTCCACCATGTCGCGCCGAATCCGCTGCAGGAGAAGCATCTGCCGCAGCCGGCGCTGGCGCTGGAAAGCGGCATGGTCGCGATGAATCTGGACGGCCAGTGGGTACAGCTCGACCTCGGCGCAGCGGGGGCCGATTACGGCGTCGGCGTGCTGCCCAGGCTCAAGACGAGCCATACGATCCAGTTCGGCGAACCGCTCGTCATGGCGGCGACGACCCGTCACCCGCAGGAAGCCTGGCTGTTCTTCAAATGGCTGCTCGATCCCGAGAATGCGATCGAATTGCATGCCGACGGGCTGTGGATGCCCATTCTGCTCGATTACTACACGCAGCCCGAACTGATCGCCCGGTGGGCGTCCGTGAAGCCCGGCCACCCGGACGGTTACGAGGACGCCGTCATGCGGCAGACGATCGAGAACGGCGTCAACTCCTTCGACTATTACCTCCGCAACAACGAGAAAATCGCCGCCATCCTGAATCCGGCGCTCGATCAGGTGTGGCTCGGCCGCAAGTCCGTCCGCGATGCCTTTCGTTCCGTGGCGGCGGACGTGCAGGCCGAGTTCCGGGGGCTCTACCGCTGATCGGGCGCCGGCCCCTTTTTTATTCCCGATGTTCCAGCCTGTGGATTGCTGACGGTATGAAGATGAGCAAGGAGCCGGGGAGCAAAACCAATCCGACCGACATCATCCACAGCACCGAAAACAAGGTCAAAGCGGCGCCGCAATACAGGACGCCCTTCCCGTTCGCCTTTTTCAAGTAATAAGCGGACAAGAGGAAAGCCAGCAGCGACAGGATGCCGTAAGCAACCATCAGCACGGAATCATCACCGCTCCCCGATGAAGCAAGGCCGGCATACAGCAAGCATGCGGAACCCAGGCAGCCCGCGAGCACGCCGGCAAAACCCGTTTTTCTGCTCATGCCCTTCACCTCGTCAAAAGGAAATATCCGGCAATACGATTATGCCTCGCCATCATCCAATCGTTATCCCCCGTTTCCAATCATTGTGCGCGTTGTTCCGCCCGTGAACCGCTTGGTAGGCTGGGACTGCCGGCGCCCCGGATCGGCTGCCGGCGAATGTAAACGATATCACGGGCAGAAGCGGAGGAATCGAAGGGATGAAAAGGGCGTGGTCTCTTGTTCTGGCAATCCTGCTCGCGGCATCCGCGCTTGCGGCCTGCAGCGGCGGCAAGAACGACGGCGGCGGCGGGGGCGGATCATCGGACGGCGGTTCGGACGGCGGCTCGGGCAAACGCGTGAAACTGACCGCCATCATGACGAAGCATCCGCTCACGAAACCGTTCGCGGAGATGGAATGGCTGCAGGCGGCGGAAGAACGCGCGGGCGTTGAGATCGAATGGGAGGAAGTGACCGCGGACTGGGGCCAGAAGAAAGGGGCGCTGCTCTCCAGCGGCGACATTCCGGATCTGATCATCGGGCCGAACGCGATCACCGACGCGGACATCGCGATGTTCCCGGGGCTGTTCCAGGATCTCCGGGATCTGATCGAAAGCTACGGACCGAACGTGAAGGCGATGTTCGAAGCGAAGCCGGAGACGCGGGTGCTCGCGGCGCAGATGGACGGCTCCATCTACGGCCTGCCGAAATACCAGCGGTTCTGGCCGGCGACCGTCACGCGGCAATACATCAATCAGCAGTGGCTGGACAATCTCGGCCTGAAGATGCCGACGACCTGGGATGAACTGTTTGACGTGCTGGTCGCGTTCAAGGAGCAGGACGCGAACGGCAACGGCGATCCGAACGACGAGATTCCGATGGACTTCGCCCCGGTCGGCACGGGCGGATTCGGCTTCTTCCACCCGACGGTGCTGCTCGGCAGCACGGGCATCACGCTGACGAACGCGAGCGGCCAGGGCTATTTCATGGAAGACGGCGCGGTAAAAAATTTCTTCGTCGACGAGCGGTACAAACGGTTCGTGCAATTCCTCGCAAAATGCTACGCCGCCGGATTGATCAATTCGGAAGTGTTCACCCAGGACTACACGAAGTTCCAGTCGGTCGCCCGCGGCGAAGGCAACACGGCGAAGGTCGGCTTCACCTGGGGTTGGGAAGTGACGGACCGGTTCGGCAACACGCTGGCGCCGCAATATACGTCGATGGCGCCGCTGCGCGAGACGACCGATTCGGACGTGCAGGTGTCGTGGGACTACACGTACGACGCGCTCAACTACGGCGTGAACATGGTCGTCATGTCGGCCAGGTCGAAGAACAAGGAAGCGGCGATGCGGTTCATCAACGAGCTGTACGATCCGGTCGTCAGCATGCAGGTGCTGTTCGGTTCGATCGGTCCGAACATCAAGGACAACGGCGACGGCTCGTATGAAGTGCTCCCGCCGGCCGATCCGGCGATGGACCCGGGCACCTGGAAATGGACGTCCACCTGGGCGGACAACGGTCCGATGTACATCGCCGACGATCTGGTGCTGACGCTCGGCACCGACATGCAGTCGGTCGGCGCGCAGACGGAGCCGCTCATGCCGGCGCTCAATGCGATCGACAAGGAGAACGACGTGCTGCCGACGATGTTCATCAAGTACACGCCGGAGGACAACAGCACGCTCGCGCTGAACAACACGAACCTGATGAACCTCGCCATGGCGAAGTTCTCGCAATGGGTGACGGCGGGCGGCATCGAGCAGGAATGGGACAGCTACGTGAAAGAAGCCGAACGGACCGGGCTGCCGCAAAATCTCGAAATCATCCAGCGGTACGTGGACGAATACAAGCGGAACAAATGACGATTCTGGCACGGGCGACCGCGCGCGGCAAGGCCGGGCGCGGCCCCGTCATTCACGGGAGTTGATGATCGATGGCGCAAGCCACTCAGACCGCAGCCGGCGCCGTCCGGACGGCCGCCGGACCGGGCAGGCGGAGGTCGGCATGGCAGACGTTCAAGCGGGACCGCCAGCTCTGGATCATGATTTTGCCGGCGATCGTCGTCATTCTGCTGTTCAACTATGTGCCGATGTACGGCATTCAGCTCGCCTTCCGCGATTATGATTTCACGAAAGGGCTGACGGGCGGCGAATGGCGGGGGCTGCATTATTTCAAGCAATTCATCGACAGTTACATGTTCGCGGACATCATGCGCAACACGGTGACGATCAGCCTGGCGACGATTCTGCTCGGCTTCCCGGCCCCGATCATTCTGGCGCTCATCCTGAACCAGGTGCGGTGGAAGCGGGGCAAGAAAGTGCTGCAGACGGTCGTTTACATGCCGCATTTCATCTCGATCGTCGTGCTGGTCGGCCTCCTGAACGTGCTGCTGTCGCCGAATACGGGCATCGTCGGCTATCTGCTGCGTTCCATGGGCTACGACATCAACCTGCTGGCGTCGACGAGCGCGTTTGTCCCTGTCTATGTGCTGTCGGACATCTGGCAGCATTGCGGCTGGAACAGCATCATCTATCTGGCGGCGCTGTCCACCGTGGATCCGCAGCTGTACGACTCGGCCAAAATCGACGGAGCGGGAAAATGGCAGACGATGCGCCACATCGACCTTCCCGCCATCGCGCCGACGATCATGATCCTGTTCATCCTGAGCATGGGCGGCGTGCTGACGACCGGGTTCGAGAAAATCTTCCTCATGCAGAACACACTCAACTTGCCCGTATCGGAAGTGATCTCGACCTATGTTTACAAGATCGGCATCCTGTCGAACCAGTTCAGCTACTCGGCGGCGATCGGGCTGTTCAACACGGTGATCAATTTCTTCTTCCTGTTCGTCACGAACCAGATTGCACGGCGCGTGTCGAACATCAGTCTGTGGTAGGCGGGGGAGGGAACGTGTCATGGGATGGATTTTGCGGAAGCGGACGCCGGGCGACGTGCTGTTCGATGCGTTCATCGCGGCAGCCTGCATCCTCGTCTTCCTGATCGTCGCCTACCCGCTGTACTTCGTCGTCATCGCGTCGGTCAGCGATTCGACGATGGTGGCGACGGGCAAAGTGTGGCTCTGGCCCAGGGGCTTCAGCCTGTTCGGGTACAACGAGATTTTCGACGACACGCGCATCTGGCGGGGGTACCGGAACACGATGCTCTACACGACGCTGGGCACGTTCGTCAATCTGCTGTTCACGCTGCCGGCGGCGTATGCGCTGTCCCGGCAGGAGTTCCGGGCGCGGCGCTTCCTCATGTTCGTGTTCGTGGTGACGATGTTTTTCAGCGGCGGCCTGATCCCGACCTATCTGCTCATCAAAGGGCTCGGGATGACGAACACGATGTGGGTGTTCATTTTTCCGTTCTGCGTGAACGTCTACAACCTGATCATCGTGCGCACGTTCTTCGAGACGTCGCTGCCGCGCGAACTGTACGAGGCGGCGGCAATGGACGGATGCGGGCACTTCCGCTTCTTCTGGAGCGTGGCGCTGCCGCTCTCGAAGGCGGTCATCTCCGTCATCGGCCTGTACTATGCGGTGGCGCATTGGAACGATTTCTTCACCGCGCTGGTCTATGTGCGCAACAATGACCTGCAGCCGCTGCAGATCGTGCTGCGCGACATCCTGCTCTCGAACCAGGTGTTCCAGAGCGGCGCGGGCACCGGCGGCCAGGCCGGCGGCTACGCCCAGCGGTATGCGGACCAGATCAAGTACGGCGTCATCATCGTCTCGACGCTGCCGATTCTGCTTGTCTACCCGTTCATTCAGAAGTATTTCGAGAAGGGCGTCATGATCGGCTCGGTGAAGGGGTGATGCGAGCGGAGATTGCGGGGCCGTAACGTGCTATGCACGTTACAGCCTGCCGCCGGGTGGAGATTGCGGGGCCGTAACGTGGTATGCACGTTACAGCCCTGAGCCGCTCGCAGGAAATTGCCCGGGGCTGAGCGAAAACTTCTAACACGATCTGCAACCATGAGAGGAGGAACGGCGCATGTCAACCCATACGGCGCAAAGGCACCCGCAGCCGCTCCGGCCGCTGCCGGCGGGCCGGGTGAAGTTCACGGACGCCTTCTGGTCAAGATACCGCGACCTCGTCCGCGAGGTCGTCATTCCGTACCAGTACGAGGCGCTGCACGACCGGGTGCCGGACGCGGAGCCGAGCCATGCGATCGCCAATTTCGAGATCGCGGCGGGCCGGAAGCAAGGAGAGTTCCACGGGTTCGTCTTCCAGGACACCGATGTGGCGAAATGGCTCGAGGCGGTCGGCTATTCGCTCATGACGCATCCGGACCCGGAGCTGGAGCGGCTCGCCGACGACGTTATCGATCTCATCGCGGAGGCGCAGGGCGAGGACGGCTATCTGAACACGTACTTCACAATCAAGGAACCGGACAAGCGGTGGACGAACCTGGCGGATTGCCACGAGCTGTACACCGCCGGCCACCTGATCGAGGCGGCGTGCGCGTATTACGAGGCGACCGGCAAACGGAAGGTGCTGGACGTCGCGTGCCGGCTCGCGGATTGCATCGACCGGGTGTTCGGACCGAACGAAGGGCAGCTCCGCGGCTACGATGGCCACGAGGAGATCGAGCTGGCGCTCGTGAAGTTGTACCGGGTGACGGGAGAAGAGCGGTATTTGCGGCTGGCGGCGTTTTTCGTCGACGAGCGGGGCCGGGAGCCGAACTTCCTGCGCGAAGAATGGGAGAAGCGGGGGCGGATCAACTTCTTCCTCAAGCGGCCGGCACCGATTAATCTGGAATACCACCAGGCGCACCGCCCGGTGCGGGAGCAGACCGACGCGGTCGGCCACGCCGTCCGCGCCATGTATCTGTACGCGGCGATGGCGGATCTCGCGGCGGAGAACGGCGACGAGTCGCTGCTGGAAGCGTGCCGGCGGCTGTGGCGGAGCACGACGCGCAAGCGGATGTATGTGACGGGCGGCGTCGGCTCGACGCATCACCTGGAAGCGTTCACCACGGACTACGATCTCCCGAACGATACGGCCTACGCGGAGTCGTGCGCGTCGATCGGCCTCATCATGTTCGCGAAGCGAATGCTGCAGATCGAGGCTAAAGGCGAATACGGCGACGTGATGGAGCGGGCGTTGTACAATACGGTGCTTGCGGGCATGTCACAGGACGGGAAACGCTATTTCTATGTGAATCCGCTGGAGGTATGGCCGGAGGCTTGCCGTAGCAACCCCGGCAAGCATCACGTGAAGCCGGTGCGGCAGCGCTGGTTCGGCTGCGCCTGCTGCCCGCCGAACATCGCGCGGCTGATCGCGTCGCTCGGCGGCTATGTTTACGACGTCGACGCCGAATCCGGCATCGTGTACACGCATCTGTACATCGGCGGAGAGGCGCGGCTGAACGTCGGCAAGGAAGGCGGCGGACATGACGGCGGCACGGTCTTCGTTCGGCAGGAAACAAACTATCCGTGGGACGGCGCCGTGATGCTGACGGTGACGCCCGAAGCGGGCGGCTTATCGGCGTTCACCCTCGCGCTCAGGCTGCCGGGCTGGAGCCGAACGTCGGAGATTGCGGTGAACGGCGAGCGGATCGCGCCGGAGGTGCGGGACGGCTACGCGTACATCCGCCGCGATTGGCAGCCGGGCGATACGGTCGAGCTTAAGCTCGACATGACGATCCGGCTGCTCGCCGCCCGCCCGGAGGTGCGGGCCGACGCCGGCCGCGTCGCGATCCAGCGCGGGCCGCTCGTCTACTGCCTCGAGTCCGCCGACAATACGGGCGGACCGCTGAGCGCGCTCGCGATCGACACGCAGACGCCGTTGACCGCAACGTATGACGCGCAGCTGCTCGGCGGCTGCGTCGTGATCGAGGGGCGCGCGTTCCGCGAAGGGGCGCGCGACTGGGCGGACGCGTTGTACTTGCCGCTGGAAGAGGAGGACGGCGCCCGCTGCGAAGAGCCGGCCGCGTTCCGGGCGATCCCCTATTATCTCTGGGGCAACCGGGGCGAAGGCGAGATGGCGGTGTGGGTGCGGTACCGGTAATCGGGAGAGTCCCGGCGTTTTTCACAACGCCGGGGCTTTTTCTTATGAAAATCCGACACCCGAATCTTAGAAATGATGGCTGGCGGACGGGCACGCGCGACCCATAGAATGGAGGGAAACAGGGCTTGAACAGGAGGGGCGCCGCATGAAACTGTGGTATGTGAAACCGGCATCGGATTGGTTGGAAGCGTTGCCAATCGGCAACGGCAGATTGGGCGCGATGGTGCACGGCGGCATGGAGCGGGAAAGGCTTCAGATCAACGAGGAGACGTTCTGGTCGGGCGGACCGCACGATTACCGCCGGCCGGGCGCGTCCCGATATTTGCGGCAGGTCCGGGAGTTGATCTTTCAGGACAAGGTCGAGGAAGCGCAGCAGCTGTTCGATGAACGGATGAAAGGCGATCCCGAACTGCTGCACGCTTTTCTCCCGTGCTGCGATATGATGCTCCATTTTCCGGGCCATGCGGATGGCCGGGATTATTACCGGGAACTCGATCTGGACCGGGCCGTTGCAACCACCCGATATCGGGTGAACGGGGTGACGTACACGCGCGAAGTGTTCTGCTCGTACCCCGATCAGGCGATCATCATGCGGATTTCATCCGACTGTCCGGGCAAGATCGACATGGCCGGGGAGCTTGCCGCGGCCAACGGGGAGCAGCGGGTCCGTTTCGCGGGCGACGACACGCTGGTCCTGACCGGACAGGCGGGCAAGCGGGAAGCAAGGCCGAGACGGCTCAACGCCGGCTGGGACGGGCCGGGGGTGCGGTTCGAAGCGCGGCTGCGCGCTTTCTCCGAGGGCGGCCGTGTCCTCCGAGGGGAGCAGGCGCTCGAGGTCAGGGGAGCAGACGCGGTCACGCTGATTTTCTCGGCCGCAACCAGCTTCGTGAATTACCGCAGCATCGACGGGGACCCGGGCGCCAAGGCGGCCGGCGTGATCGAACGCCTGCAAGGCAAGACGTACGGGGAACTGCTCGGACGCCATCTGGAGGATTACACCGCGCTGTACCGCAGGGTCGAGCTGGAACTCGGGGACGGCGCAGGCGACGGCACGCCGACGGATGAGCGGGTGCGGATGTACGCCGAGACGGAAGACCCCGGGCTGGCCGCGCTGTTTTACCAATACGGCCGCTATCTGCTCATCGCGTCTTCGCGGCCCGGCGGACAGCCCGCCAATCTCCAGGGCATCTGGAACGACGATCCCTGGCCGCTCTGGGGAAGCAAATGGACGACGAACATCAACGTGCAGATGAACTATTGGCCGGCGGAATCGGGCAACCTGCGGGAGTGCCATCTTCCCCTGTTCGACCTGATCGACGACCTCCGCATCACCGGGGCGGAAACCGCCGAAACGCACTACGGCTGCAGAGGGTTCGTGGTTCATCACAACACGGATCTGTGGCGGGCCGCGACCCCGGTCGATTACGACGCGGCCGTCTGGCCGATGGGCGGCGTCTGGCTGGTGCAGCATCTGTGGGACCACTACGAATATTGTCCGGACCAGGCGTTTCTGCGGAACAGGGTGTATCCGGCGCTGCGCGAAGCGGCCCTGTTCGTGCTCGACTATCTGACGGAAGCGCCGGAGGGCACCCGGCTCGCCGGCAAGCTGGTGACCAATCCGTCCTATTCCCCCGAGAATCATTACATTGACGACAAGGGGCGGAGACGCTATCTGACCTGTGCGGCGACGATGGACATTCAACTGATCCGCGATCTCTTCCAACGGTGCATGAAAGCGGCGGAGATGCTGGGCGTGGATGAAGATTTCCGCGGGGAACTCGAGGAGGCGATGGCGCGGCTGCCCGGCATGCAGATCGGAAAATACGACCAATTGCAGGAATGGGCGGAGGATTGGGACCGGCCCGACGATCACAACAGCCACGTCTCCCATCTGTACGGGCTGTACCCCGGGAACCAGATTTCCGTCAAGGACACGCCGGAACTGGCCGAAGCGGTCGGGCGGAGCCTGGAACTTCGCGGCACCCACGATTTCCGCGCGTGGCCGGCCGCCTGGCGGATTGCCCTGCATGCGCATCTGCGCAATGCCCGGATGGCGCACCGCCGTCTCGTCAATCTGATCGCGCTGTCGGCCAACCCGAATCTGCTCAACGAGAAACCGCCGCTTCCGATGCAGATTGACGGCAATTTCGGCGGAACGGCCGCTATTGCGGAAATGCTTCTCCAGAGCAGGAGCCGCTATGACGGCACAACCGCCGTGTATGAGATCGAGCTCTTGCCGGCGCTGCCGGCGCAATGGTCGCGGGGCAGGGTGAAAGGGCTGCGGGCACGCGGCGGTTTCGAGCTGGCTTTCGCCTGGGAGAACGGACGGCTCACGGAAGCCTCGCTGCATGCCCTGTGCGGCGGTATCTGCCGGATTTATTACGGGGACCGGTCCGTGCAATTGGAGACGAGCAAGGGCGATACGATACCCATTCAATTCTGACGGAGGATTACCCCTCGGGAATTCGGCGGGTTCGCGCGGCTGCGCGGACCCGCCGTTGATGTCTGCGTCATGCTCGGAGGGCGGCACGGATGAAATCCAGGCGCAGACAAAGAAATTGGTGATTGTATTTTTGGGCTTGACGGAATAAAATGGAACAAACGCATGCTAAAACGAAATTGCAACCAATTATCCGCAAAAAATCAAGTATGGGAGGAGCGATGGATGAGACGAAGAGCGAAGCGGTTCACGGCGGCATGGGCCGCGGCAGCCCTCTTGTGCGCGGCAGGGCTCAACGCGCAGTCCGGCGTGCATGCAGCTTCACCAGAAGTGTCCGGGGAAGCGCTTGCACATGCGGCGGAGTCGGGAACGCGGATAATCGTAAGCGCTGTCAATGTTCGGGACAGCCTTGTCGCCCAATACGGATCGCCCGTCATTGACGGCGAAATCGATCCGGTGTGGGACAAGGCCCGGATCGTCGAGGCTCGGCATGCGTCGGGGGATACCCGGGCGTCCGCAGCGTTCAGAGCGCTGTGGGACGACCATGCGCTCTACATTCTCGCGGAAGTCAAGGACGGCAGCCTTTCCATGGAATCTCCGCTTCCCTACGAGCAGGATTCGGTGGAAATCTTCCTCGACGAGAACCGTGACAAGACGAAGGAATTCGGCGTGGATGACCTGCAGTTCCGCGTGAATTTTGCGAACGTCCAAACCATTGACAAAGGTGATGGCTCCCGTTTCTACACGGCGACGCGGCTTACGGATGACGGCTATATTGTCGAAGCCCGGATCAGCCTCAAGAATAAACCGGACAACGGCACAGTATCGGGCATCGAGCTGCAAGTCAATGACGCTGAAGGTGCGGGACGGATCGGCACGCTCAATGTTTTTGATCCGACGGGAGGCGCATGGGACGATACGGGGTTGTTCGGCGAGATCTTCTTCACCGGGAAGAAGCGCGGCGACAAGAGCGGCCTCAATCCGTATGATCTGCTCAACCTGATGAAGCGTGCGCTGTCGATCGATTACTCGCTCTACAAGAATCCCGGCGTCGTCAAAGATGCCATTCTCCAGGTTGCCGCGGCCAACCTGTTGGGCAGCGCGGACGTGACGCAGGAGCAGATCGATGAGCAGTATGCCATGCTCGCGGAAGCGATCGACGCGCTGGAGATGACGGAAGAAGCCGCGAACGAGAAATATTTCACGCCGCTTCCGGTCGAGTATTTGGCCCTGAGCGGCAAGCCGGGGAGCATCGAACGCCTGTCCTACCGGACGGCCAATCCGGACGGCGGCATGGACACGAAGTACGTGAATGTCTATCTTCCGCACGGATACGACGCCTCCGACAAGAACACCCGGTACAATGTGCTCTACTTGATGCATGGAATGGGCGAGAACGAAAATCTGCTCTTCGGCGGACCGGGCGAAAACCGTTCGCTCAAGAAGATCCTCGACAACATGATGGCGAACGGGGACATTGAACCGCTCATCGTCGTCACGCCCACGTTCTACGGCGGAAAAGGCGATATCGCCGTTTTCCACGAAGAACTGCTGCAAGACATCATTCCGCTGGTGGAAACGAAGTACAATACTTATGCGAAATCGGCAAGCTTGCAAGATCTGAAGGCATCCCGGGCCCATCGCGCATTCGGCGGGTTCTCCATGGGTTCGGCCACGACCTGGCATATTTTCGCCCACTGCCTGGATTACATCAAATATTACATGCCGCTCAGCGGAGCGGGTTTCGGATTGGGCGGAAGCGGCGATGCGGCGCAAACGGCGGAATTCCTTGCGGATGTGGTGCGGAAATCCGGCTACGAGCCGCATGAATACTACATTTTCAGCGCCGCGGGCACGCAGGACTTCGCTTATCCGGGACTGCACGACCAGATCGAGGCGATGAGGCAGTTGTCCGATGTGTTCCCCTATTCATCGGACCCGGCGAAAGGCAATCTCTACTTCATCGCGGGCGAAGGCGGCACGCACACCTGGTATTGGCAGAATCAGTTCATTTACAACATTTTGCCGGATCTGTTCAAAGGCGAGTCTTGAAAAACCCGGCAAGCTAAAACGAAGTTGCAAAACCGGATGCGGAAGGGGAGGATCGATCCGTTATGAGACGGAAAACCAAAAGGTTCGGCGCGGCATTGGCCGCGGCATCACTATTCAGCGCGCTGCTGATCAACATCCAGACCGGAGATTACGCCAGAGCGGCTGCTGCGCAGGTTGAAATCAAGGAGGCATCCATGAACGGAAGAATTATCGCCCAGTTCGGATCGCCGGTCATCGACGGCCGGATCGATGAAGTATGGGAGAAGGCGCGGCCGTACCAACCGCGGCATTCATCCGGCAACACCAACGCGAGCGCAACGTTCAGGGCGCTGTGGGATGACCGTGCACTCTACATCCTGGCGGAAGTGAAGGACGGCCAGCTGTCCACCCGGTCCGGAACGCCGTACATGCAGGATTCGCTCGAAATCTTCCTGGACGAAAACAACGACAAGACCCGGGAATTCGGCGCGGATGATCTGCATTTCCGCGTCAACATCGACAACGTTCAATCCGTAGACAAAGGCGACGCCTCACGATTCTATACCGCTGCGACCAAGACGGACGACGGCTATGTCATCGAAGCCCGGGTCGCCCTCAAGAAGAAGCCGGCCAACGGCACCGTCCTGGGCATCGAGCTGCAGATCAACGATGCGGTGGGCGAAGAGCGCGTCGGCACACTCAATCTGTTCGATTCGACGGGCATGGCCTGGGACGATACGAGCCTGTTCGGCGAGATTGTGCTGGTCGGGAAGAATGCACGCGAGACGAGCGGTCTCAATCCCTATGATTTGCTCAACCTGATCAAGAAAGCGCTGTCCATCGATTACTCGCTGTACAAAAATCCGGAAGTCGTGAGAGATGCCGTCCTTCAAATTGCCGCGGACAGCCTGCTGGGCAGCACGGAAGTGACGCAGCAGCAGATCGATGAACAGTATGCCTCGCTTGCGGAAGCGATCGGCGCGCTGGAGATGACGGAAGAAGCCGCGAACGAGAAATATTTCACGCCGCTTCCGGTCGAATACCTGGCTGAGAGCGACCAGCCCGGAACGATCGAGACGCTGTCGTACGAGACGGCGAACCTGGACGGAGGCAAGGACAAGAAGCGGCTGCACGTCTATCTCCCGCACGGCTATAACGCATCCGACAAAGGCACGAAGTACAACGTGCTGTATCTGATGCACGGCGGCGGCGAGAATGAGGATCTGCTCTTCGGCGGACCGGGCGAAAACCGGGCGCTCAAAAAGATTATCGACAACATGATCGCCCGCGGCGACATCGAGCCGCTCATCGTCGTGACGCCGACCTTCTACGGCGGGAAGAACGATGTCGCCCTGTTCCACGAAGAATTGATCCACGATATTGTTCCGCTGGTGGAGTCGAAGTACAACACATACGCGAACTCGGCAAGCCTTAAAGATTTGAAGGCGTCCCGGGCTCACCGCGCGTTCGGCGGGTTCTCGATGGGATCGGTGACGACATGGCATCTGTTCGCCAAGGGCGGTCTGGACTACTTCAAATACTACATCCCGCTCAGCGGCGACAGCTGGGCGCTCGGTGAAAGGAGCGGCGGCACCCGGCCTGAGGAAACGGCGAAGTTCCTTGCGCAGGTTGTCCGCAAGTCGGGCTACAAGCCGCACGATTTCTACATCTTCAGCGCCACGGGCACGCAGGATATCGCTTATCCGAATCTGAAGCCGCAGATCGAAGCGATGAAGCAGCTGGACGATGTCTTCCGCTACTCGTCGAACCTCGACAAAGGCAACTTCTATTTCATCGAAGCCGAGGGCGGGTCGCACACCTGGTATTGGCAGAACCAATACATTTACAACATTTTGCCGGATCTGTTCCAAGGCGAGGCTTGATCCGCGTCCCCCGCGTTTCCGTGCAAACGGAACCGGGGGCTTTCTTTCTTAACCAAAAATGAAAACGCTTACAAACAATATAAAAAATGCACACACGCATCTTCAAAATCATGTCTGCCTTTCAAACAGCCGCTTCCCTACAATGAAAAGTGAAAGGAGTGTTTGCGCCATGACCGCCGACACGAATACAACCGATGCCAAACCGATTCGGTCATCGCTTGTTTGGAAGCGTTTCAAACGGCAGCGAACCCTGCATCTCTTCGTCTGGATCGGCATCCTGTATTTGCTGGTCTTCGCCTATACGCCGATGTTCGGCATTCTGATGGCCTTCAAAAATTACACCATCGTGCAGGGCATCAAGGGGATTTTCACCAGCAGCTGGGCCGGATTCAAATATTTCATCGAGTTCTACAACGACTACAAATTTTACGACATCGTGCGAAACACGCTGGTGCTCAGCTTTCTGAAGGTCATCTTCACGTTCCCGATCCCCATCCTGTTCGCCATCATGCTGAACGAAGCGAAGAACATGGCGTTCAAAAGGGTGGTGCAGACCGCCAGCTACCTGCCTCACTTCATCTCCTGGGTGGTCGTGCTCGGGCTGTCGTTCACTTTCTTCTCCAGCAACGTCGGGTTGATCAATCAATTGCTCCTGGACTGGGGATGGATCGACAAACCGCTGCCGATCCTGACGAGCCCGAACTATTTCTGGGGACTGGCCGTCGGCAGCGCGATGTGGAAGGAAGCCGGATGGTGGGCCATCATTTTCCTGGCGGCCATCGCCGGCATCAATCCGACGCTCTACGAGGCGGCCCAGATCGACGGAGCCGGAAGGCTGGCCCGGATCTGGCATATTACGCTGCCGGGCATCCGGGGAACGGTGGTCGTGGTGCTCATTCTGACGATCGGAAGCATTCTCGGAGGCGGGCTCGTCGGTTCCAACTTCGACCAGGCCTTCCTGATGGGCAATGCCGGCAACAACGACACCTCGGAGATTGTGCAGACCTACGCCTTCAAAGTCGGGCTGGCCCAGGGCCGATATTCGTATGCCGCGGCCATCGATCTGGTTCAATCGGTCATCTCCGTCATCCTGATCTTCACCAGCAACGCGATCGCGAGGAAGGTGTCCGGAACCAGCTTGTTCTAATACCGTCAGGAGGGTCATCATGAAAGGGCGCTTGGAAGACCGGATATTTGACGGCGTCAACTATTTGCTGCTGTCACTCATTTTCTTCGTCACCGCCTATCCGTTCTATTATCTGCTTGTCACATCTTTCAACTCGGGCACGGACGCGCTCCTGGGAGGAGCATACTTCTGGCCTTCGGATTTCACGCTGGAGAACTACAAGACGTTCTTCAACGATTCGAAATGGCTGTCCGCGCTGTTCATGAGCATTGCGCGGACGGTCGTCGGCGCCGTCACGGGCGTGCTGTTCACCTGTCTGGTGGCGTACGGCCTGTCGCACAAAGGGCTGGTGTTCAGCAAGGTTTACTTTTCCCTGGTCATCTTCGCCATGTATTTCTCGGGCGGCCTGATTCCGTACTACGTTGTGCTGCGCTCCCTTGGGCTGCTCAATTCGTTCGCCACTTACATCATCCCGGGGATGCTGAACACGTTCTTCCTGCTGATCGCGATCTCGTTCTTCCGGGAGATTCCGAATGATCTGAAGGAATCGGCGTGGATGGACGGCGCGAGCGAGCTGAAGATTTTCTATCGGATCATTCTGCCGATCTCCAAGCCGCTCATCGCCACGATGGCTTTGTTCGTCGGGGTCGGGCATTGGAATTCATGGCTCGATTCCGCCTACTTCGTCCGGGCAGAGTATCTGCGGACGCTGTCCTACCGGCTGATCGAGATCATCAACCAGAGCCGGGTGCCGCAGGAGGCGATCGAGGCCGCCGCCGGCGCGTCATCGGTCACCAGCTACTCGCTGCAGGTGACCGCGATGATCGTGTCGATCGCTCCGATCATCTGCGTGTATCCGTTCCTGCAGAAGTACTTCGTGGCGGGCATCATGCTCGGCTCGGTCAAGGAATAACTTCCCATTTGTTATTAAAGCGCAAGCTTTAATAAGATAAACTCACAGACAATGGAGGGCTCGCGAATGAAAAAGACATGGGGTTCGTTGTTCATTCTGACGCTCATCCTGGCCTTGCTGGCCGGATGCGGCGGAGGAGGCAACGCGAAATCCGGCTCCAATTCCGGGGGTCAGACGGGCCAGAACGGATCGGCCTCCGACTCCGGATCGCAGGATGAAATCGTGGAGCTGGACTTGTTCATCAACCACTCCTGGTACCCGGTTCGGTCCTGGACGGGATCGATCGCGGAAGAAATCACGAAGCGGACGGGCGTCAAGCTGAACGTCACGGTCGCCGCCGATTCGGAACAGCTGCCGCTCATGATCGCATCCGGCGATCTGCCCGACCTGATCTTCACGTTAAGGGAGCCGCGGTTGGAAAATCCGGACATGTCGTACCCCTGGAATGAACTGATCGAGAAGTACGCGCCGGACTTCGAGATCGATCCGGTCCGGCTGGCGGTGAACACGGCGCAAGACGGCAACGTGTACACGGTGCTCAATTCCTTCGCCACCCCGGAAGAATGGGCGAGCAACCCTTACGCGCTGGGCAACGACGGCAACCCCGGCATCGCGGTGAGACAGGACATTCTGGACGAGCTCGGCGCGAAGATCGAAACGCTGGATGATTTCGTCTCCGTCCTGGAGCAGGTGAAGCAGAAATACCCGGACATGGTCCCGATGACGATGGACATCGAATGGATTCCGCAGTATTTCAAAATGCAGTTCGGCATCCCGCCGCACAGCTCCTGGCATGAGCAGGACGGCCAATTGAAACATATCATCTCGCATCCGAAGGCGCTCGAGTTCTACAAATTCATGAACAGTCTGTACCGGAACGGCTATATTCTGGCCGAGAACTTCACGTACAGCAACGACCAGATTGACGACGAATACGCGGTCACCGGCAGAGCGTTCGCCCACAGCCATACCGTCAGCGTCGCGGAGGCGGACAACGCCAAGGTGAAGAACCAGGGCAACAATTATCAGTTCACGATGATTCCGTCGGCGCTCACGGATGAAGCGTACAACCTGAGCACCGGCACCGGCTTCTCCGGGGTCTATATCACGAAGAACAACAAGAACCCGCAGAAATCGATCGAGTTCATCAAGTTCCTGGCAAGCAAGGAAGGCCTGGAGCTGGTCATGTTCGGCATCGAGGGCAAGCATTGGGAGTGGCATCCGGACGGCTACCCGGTCTTCCATTACGATGTGAACGACGCCGAATACGTCAATTCGGAAGGCCTGAAATGGTGGTACCTGTATTCGGACGCGATCGTGGAAGGGCTGCGCGGATACGTGCCGGGCACGCAGACGACGAAGGCGCTGCAGGAGATCAAGGAAATTACGGACCACAATCCCGCAATCGGCATGGTGAAGCTGCAGGACGGCACCGACGAGAAAATCATTTTCGACAAGATCAAGGAAATGGTGAAAACGGAGGAAGTCCGCATCTATCTGGCCGAATCGGAGGAAGCTGCGGAACAGGCGTATCAGAAGATGCTCCAGCTCGCGGAAGACATCGGGCTCAGCAAACTGGAAAGCTGGGCGACGGCGGAATACAAGAAGATGCAGGAGCTGTTCAATCAATAATCCGGAGCAGGCGTACAAAGGGGTCCTTCCCAGACCCCTTTTTTCCACTTGTTGCGCAACTGCGAAGGGATTAAAGTAGTCGTATAGACATAGACCGTTGCTGCCCGAGGGACGTGAAGGTGATGAAACGTTTGTTCTCCAGAATGAGCATTGTCAGGAAAATGGTGCTGGGCTATTTCGTCATCATCTTTGTCCCGGTCATCACCTTCGGTTTCTACCATAATCATCTGATGTACCAGAGCATGATCGAAGAATATGCGGGCGGCAAGCAGCAAATCATTGAACAGTCGTACGCCAACCTGAGGATCGATCTGCTGCAGATCTCGTCCAATTACGGGTTGTTCCAGCACAACTCCAACGTCATCGACTATCTGAACGGCGTGTACCGGTACAACTGGGAATACGTCTACTCGTACCAGAAGTACATCAAGCCCCTGCTGTCGGGCATGCTGTACGGCAATGACCATATCCGGGATATCCGGATCTACAAGGCAAGCGAGCGGGTATTCACCGCTCCGGAACACATCATCGATATGGAAGCCCTTCCATCGAACGTCCGGGAAGAGCTGCGCCGGCTCCCTCCGGGCAAAGGCCTCTGGTTCTGCGAATTGTCCGAATCGGGCGAATGGAAGCTGGCCTATTACCAGAACATGTACGCCGAGCGGTTCTCCAAACATGTCGGCGTCTTCTCCGTCGAGGTCGATCCGAAACTGCTGTACAGCTTCGCCAATACGCTGAGCAATGAAGGGCGCTCGGACGTTTACCTGCTGACCGGGGATTTGAAGTCCAGCCCGCCCGGCGCGAGGGAAGACATGATCGGAAAGATGCTCGAGCGGCCGTTCGCGTATTTCTTCCTCGACCGCAAGTCGCTGCTCGTCAACCACCTGACGATCGAGGAGCTGGGGCTCAGAGCGGCCGTCGTCAGCAAAACAGAGGATGTGTTCGCCAGCACGGCCAGGCAGAGAGTCTGGCTGTTCCTGATGATCGCCGGGCTGCTGCTGCTCCTGTCGGGGATTTACTACATGCTGGCGGTGTCGGTGACGAAAAGACTGTCGCGATTGGCCAGACATATGCGCCAGGTCGGCGAGAACAACTTCAAGACGCTCGACCATCGGGACGACCAGGACGAGATCGGCTATCTGACCTACACGTATAACTCGATGCTGCAGCGGATCGATGAGCTGGTCAACAAAGTGCAGCGCTCGGAGCTGCTTCGAAAGGAAAGCGCCTACAAGGCGCTGCAGGCGCAGGTCAAACCGCATTTCCTGTACAACACGCTGGAAACGATCCGCATGCTGGCCGAGGCGAACGACGACCGCGAAGTGGCGGAACTCGCTTATTCCTTCGGACAGTTCATGCGCTACAGCCTGTCGAGCGACCACGAGCAGTTCAGGCTGAGCGATGAGGTCCGGAATATCGAGAACTACATGAAAATCCAGAAAACCCGCCTTGGCAGCCGGCTCACGTACAGCATCTCGGTCGAGGCCGACATCCGCCAGATCCCGTGCCCGCAGTTTATTTTGCAGCCGCTGGTTGAAAATTGCATCGTGCACGGACTGTCGACGATCCGGCGGAAGGGGGCCATCGCGATCCGCATCACGGATGACGACAACCGCGTGCGGGTCGAGATCTCGGACAACGGCGCGGGCATGCCGGAGCAGCGGCTGGAGGAAATCCGGAGGCTGCTGAACAATCGGCTGGATATCAAGGAATTTTCGACCCGGGACAGCGGCCTCGGCATTTACAACGTCAGCGAGCGCATCAAGACGTACTACGGAGAAGATTCCCGTCTGGAAGTGGACAGCAAGCCCGGCGAAGGGACGGATTTCAGGCTTTATTTGAACAAAAAAGGGATGAATGGACATGTTGAACCTGCTGATCGTGGATGACGAGATGGTGATTCTGCACGGCATCGTCAAGATCATAAGGGAAGGGAAGACGCCGTTCACCCGGATCGAAAGCGCCCTGGATGCCTGTGAAGCCTTGTCTGTCATGGAGGATTTCGCGCCCGATCTGATCATGACCGACATTCACATGCCGGAGATGAACGGTCTGGAATTGATTCAGGAAGTGAAGGAGCGCGGAGCGTGCGGCCGCTTCATCATCCTGACGGGCCATGACGAATTCGAATACGCCAGGCAGGCCCTCCGCCACCAGGTCATCGATTATCTGCTGAAACCGATCAACAAGATGGAATTGCTGGACCTGCTGCGCACTGTAGCTAAAACGATATTGGAAGAGGAGCAGGACGGCGCGAAGCATGCGCGGTCCGATTCGCAGTACAGCTTCCATGTGGAGAAAATTTTGCGGCATATCGATCAGCATTATCACCGGGACCTGTCCCTGGACCAGTGTTCCGAGCTGACGGGACTGCATCCCAACTACATCAGCCAGTTGTTCAAGAAGGAGACGGGCGTGTCGTTCGTGCAGTATTTGCACCATTACCGGATCGAGAAAGCGAAGGAGCTGCTGAAGAAAGACGGCGGCCTGCCCGTTCAGGTGATCGGCAATCAGGTGGGATTCGAGAATCCGCAGCATTTCATGAAAGTGTTCAAGAAGCTCGTCGGCTGCACGCCGGGGGCTTATCGGGAATCGGATGCGAAAGGTGATGGAGCATGAGCCGTTTGGTGATGAAGTACGACCGGCCGGCCGCCGAGTGGAATGAAGCGCTGCCGATCGGCAACGGCCGCATGGGCGCGATGGTCTTCGGCCATCCGGTGAGCGAGCGGCTGCAGCTCAACGAAGATTCGCTCTGGTACGGCGGTCCGCGGGACCGCAACAATCCGGATGCGGCGAAGGTGCTGCCCGAAATTCGCCGGTTGATTTTCGAAGGAAAGCCGCGGGAGGCGGAGCGGCTGGCGGTGACGGGCCTGTCGGGCATTCCCGAGACGCAGCGGCATTACGAACCGCTCGGGCAGTTGCTGCTCCATTTCGAAGGGATCGATCCGGATGCGGTCGAGCAATATCAGCGAAGCCTGGATCTGGAGCGGGCCGTCGCGTCGGTTGAATTTCTGCACCGCGGCGTGCGGCATCGGCGGGAGTATTATGCAAGCTGTCCGGATCAGGCGATCATCGTCCGCGCGACCGCCGACCGGCCGGGGCAGATCTCGCTCACGGCGCGGCTGGAGAGGGCGAGATGGCGTTACGTCGATGCGACGGGCCGCAGCGGGACGGACGCGATCTACATGACGGGCGCGAGCGGCGGAGCGGAGGGCGTTTCCTTCGCGGCGGCGGTGACGTCGAGGACCGAGGGCGGCAGTCTGGACGCAATCGGCGAACATCTCGTGGTTGAGCATGCGGACAGCGTGACGCTGGTCATCTCGGCGGCGACCAGCTTCCGCGAGAAGGAGCCGCTCGCGCATTGTCTGGCGCATGCCCGGACCGTATGCGCGGCGCCGGATGACGAGCGGTATGCGCGGCATGTGCGGGACTATCGGGAACTGTTCGGCCGGGTGTCACTCGCTTTGGGCGGAGATGAGGAGCGGAGCGTACTTCCCGTTCCGGAGCGGCTGGAACGTCTGCGCAAGGGAGAAGAGGATCCGGCGCTTGCGGCGTTGTATTTTCAATATGGACGGTATCTGCTCATCGCCTCCAGCCGTCCGGGATCGCTGCCCGCCAATCTGCAGGGCATCTGGAACGACCACTTCCTGCCGCCGTGGGACAGCAAGTACACGATCAACATCAATGCGCAGATGAACTACTGGCCCGCGGAAAGCTGCGCCTTGCCCGAATGCCATGAACCGCTGTTCGACCTGATCGAGCGGCTCAGGGAACCCGGCCGCAGGACGGCGCGGGTCATGTACGGCTGCCGGGGGTTCGCCGCGCACCACAACACCGATATCTGGGCGGACACGGCGCCGCAGGACACCTATATTCCCGCATCGTACTGGCCGCTCGGCGCGGCCTGGCTCTGCCTGCATCTGTGGGAGCATTACCGGTTCACGCAGGATCTGCCGTTCCTTGAGCGGTCGTTGGAGACGATGAAGGAAGCGGCACGGTTCGTGATGGATTACCTGGTGGAAGGGCCGAGCGGCGAGCTTGTCACCTGTCCATCGGTATCGCCGGAGAACAGCTACGTGCTGCCGAACGGGGAGACGGGCGTGCTGTGCGCCGGCCCGACGATGGATACGCAGATCATCCGCGCGCTGCTGGGCGCTTGTGTAGAGGCGGAGCGGGTGCTGTCGGACCGGACGGGCAAGGCCTCCGACGAGGCGTTCATCCGCGAAGCGGAGCTCGTGCTCAAGCGGCTTCCGAAGGAGAAAATCGGCAAGCTCGGCACGATCCAGGAATGGTACGAAGACTACGATGAAGCGGAGCCGGGGCATCGCCACATCTCGCACCTGTTCGCCCTGCACCCGGGCGATCAGATTACGCCGCGGCGGACGCCGGAGCTTGCGCAGGCCGCGCGCCGCACGCTGGAGCGCAGGCTGTCGCACGGCGGCGGGCACACCGGCTGGAGCCGGGCGTGGATCATCAATTTCTGGGCGCGGCTGGAGGACGGCGAGCTGGCGCATGAGAATCTCGTCGCCCTGCTGTGCAAATCGACCTTGCCGAATCTGCTGGACAACCATCCGCCGTTCCAGATCGACGGCAACTTCGGCGGCACGGCCGGCATCGCCGAGATGCTGCTGCAGAGCCACGACGGCGTCATCCACCTGCTTCCGGCGCTGCCGAAAGCTTGGCCCGCGGGGGAAGTTGCGGGGCTGCGCACGCGCGGGGGATACGAGGTTGACATCAGGTGGGCGGAAGGCGTTCTGGTCGAAGCATGGATCACGCCCCGGTGCGACGGCACCTGCACGTTCCGGGTTTCCCGCGATGTGGAGGTCCGGCTGGGCGATCGCGAGGTTGCGGTCCGGCGGGACGCGCGATATGCGGATGTGATGTCGTTCGAAGCGCAGGCAGGGCTCAGATATTGCCTGAAGGCCAAATAAATAAAAGGGGATGATGGCATGAAGAAACAAGCGTTCAACCCGTATCTGCCGTCCTGGGAGTACATACCCGACGGCGAACCGTATGTGTTCGATGGCCGTGTGTACGTCTACGGCTCGCATGACCGGTTCAACGGCCATGTTTTCTGCCTGAACGATTACGTCTGCTGGTCGGCGCCCGTGGACAATCTGGGGGATTGGCGGTATGAAGGGGTCATTTACAAGAAGACGGACGACCCGCTCAATCCGGACGGCAGCATGTGCCTGTACGCGCCGGATGTGACCCGGGGGCCGGACGGACGGTACTACCTGTTCTATGTGCTGGACAAGGTGTCGGTCGTGTCGGTTGCGGTGTGCGACACGCCGGCCGGCAAGTACGAGTTCTACGGTTATGTCCGGTACCCGGACGGCACGCGCCTCGGGGAGCGGGAGGGAGACCAGCACCAGTTCGACCCGGGTGTCCTGACGGAAGGGGACAAGACTTATCTGTATACCGGGTTCTGCCCGAGAGGGGACAGGTCGCGGAACGGCTGCATGGCGACGGTGCTCGGCGCGGACATGCTGACGATCGTCGAGGAGCCGGTGTTCGTGCTGCCGAGCGAGCCGTACAGCGCGGGAACCGGGTTCGAGGGGCACGAATATTTCGAGGCGCCGTCGATCCGCAAGCGCGGGGACACGTATTACCTGATTTATTCGTCCATCCTCATGCACGAGCTGTGCTACGCGACGAGCAAGGACCCGAGGAAGGGATTCACGTACGGCGGCGTCATCGTCAGCAACGCGGACCTGCACATCGATTCGTACAAGCCGGCGGACAAGCCGATGTACTACGGCGGGAACAACCACGGCAGCATCGTGGAGATCGGGGACCAGTGGTACATTTTCTATCACCGGCAGACGAACGGCCACCATTACTCCCGGCAAGGCTGCGCGGAGCCGATCCGATTCCGGGAGGACGGCAGCATCGTGCAGGCGGAGATGACGTCCTGCGGCCTGAACGGCGGACCGCTCGCCGGGCGCGGCGAATATCCGGCCTATATCGCCTGCAATCTGTTCTGCAAGGATGAGGAGCTGTACATCGGCACCTACGGCGCCTGGATGGACGGCCGGTTCCCGAAGATTACCCAGGACGGCAAGGACGGGGACGAGGAGCCCGGCTACATCGCGAACATGCGGGATACGGCGACGGCCGGCTTCAAATATTTCGACTGCCGCGGCGTGAAGAGGGTCAAAATCAAGGTGCGCGGCTACGCGAAAGGCGCCTTCGAGGTGAAGACAACGTGGGACGGCCCGGCGCTCGGCTCGATTCCCGTAAACTTCACGAACGTATGGAAGGAATACGCGGCGGACATCGCGATTCCGGACGGCGTCCACGCGCTGTACTTCACGTACAGGGGCGAGGGCAACGCGCAGTTGGCATCCTTTACGCTGGAATAACGGGAAGAGGGAGGCTTGCGGCCTCCCTTTTGTCATGCCGGATGTTCAAACGCCGGTTGTGAGATTCGGTCCTTTATAGACGGTGATGTAATCTTTCGGCACCTTGACTCTGGACATCAGGATGTCGGTCAGCGGCTTGCGATCGGTGTTGATCCAGTAATTTGTGCCGCACGGGACACGGGAGCCGTTCTTCAGATAAACATAGCATTCCAACTCGGGCGTGTCCTTCGTCAACTCGATCGTGATCAGGGTTCGCTTCTCGACAAGCTCGATTTCGCGAATGTCCGCAAGAATAATTTTGCGGACTCGAATATTCAAAAAATACTGTTTCACGCTGGTGTCGTCCAGCCGGTACCAGATGGCCGGAGGCACGCCGGAAACCAGGCATATCGCGATGCACAGCACTTTGAGAAACAGGTTCGCATCAAACACGAATGCAGCCGCCGAACCGATGATGCCAAGCGAGAAGACGGCGAGGGGGAGTTTGAACGAGCGAAACCTGAAGATCAATTGGGCTTTCGAAAAGGCACTTTTTTCTTCCGTCATGCGTCCACCACTTGCGTCCCCGAGAGGAAATCCCCGATCCTCCGCCCCCTGGAAATCAGGAACACCAACAAGTCAACTGGCAAGATCAGAAGGGTCACGTTCCGCAAGATCAGCCGGCGTTGTTCGGGCATTGTTCCGCGATCCGCGTCAACTACTCGCAGTTTCAGCAGCCGTTTGCCCGGACTGCGGCCGTTCAAGCAATCCCGAAGCAGCAATAAGGCAATCGCCGGGATCATGGCCAAATACATGACGGACTGCGCTGTTTCGAAGTTGACGTCCGGATTCAGGATCAACCACAACGCGAGCACGGGTCCAAACATCAGGCAGACTAGTGTGTGATCGATAAAGTAAGCAACAAGTCGTTTGAGCATGACGCAAACCTCGACTATCCTCTCGTAAGATCAGAATTAAATATAATTATAGCAATTAATAAGAAATAATTCAATACTTTACAAAAATAGACTAAATATAGTAATATTCGTGTCGAATCAAGAATATTGAAATATCAGTAAATGGAGGTATTTGCTATGCCGTCCGTATCCTCTACCAAATCTACCAGCACGACCGCAAAAACACAAGCCAAATCTGTCAACGAGAACAAGAAGGGCAACGTTACCTACTCCCAGAAAAGTACGAGCATTGCCACTGTCACGGTCAATACCGGAACCGGTTTAGGGGCCAAAGTATCCGTAGCAGGCGTCAAAGCCGAGATATCTGCAAAGTCGTACAACTCCGTTTCAACGAGCGGTAAACCTACACAAAATTTGTATGCGGGCGCCAATGTCAGCGTTACAAACAAACTCCAAATTGCCGTTGAGGCTGAAAGAACAAAGGAAGCGAACGGAAAAACGAGCAGTTCAGGATTTGCGGGAGTTGCCGCAGGCGACCGCACGTACGGAGTTGGATCGACCAACAATAAAGGCGATATCAAAATTGAATTCGGCGTAGGCGCCTATTTGGTGGCAGGCGGAGAAGTCAATGTGGAAGTAAATCTTTCCGAAATCGGAAGAAGGATTGACAAAAACGTGGTGCAGCCCGTCAAGCAAACCGTAGCCAATACCCTGAACAAGCTGCAAGACCCGAAAACCTGGTTCTCTGTAATCTATTGAGATGGATGATATTCAATTTACAGAGGCCTCTCTCGATCTCATCGGATTGTGCAAAGCAGTCGACGATTCATTGAATCCCGTTGACCGTACGCTGTATTTTGATTCGACGGATGAATTCATCGTGATTTATTTCGACAAGAGAATGGTCAAGTTCGGAGATACCGTCTCCATGTACTTCTTTATTTATCACGAATGTGTATACATCATGAATTTGAACATCGATCGCGAGGTGGAAGGGAAGTACATCTATTCCCAGATGTCCATTCCGTACTTGCTGTCTCTTGCGAGTGAACCGAGGAGCCAATACTACTGCACCATTGGCATAGTAAAAAACGAGGATACGATTGTAGGGAAGATACAATTCAAAATTGCATCCAAGAACTTCATTTATTCAAATGACGGATTGTCAAGCTAAATGCGACAGTTCATCCATGAATGCTTCGTAAGCAGATTTCCAGTTCAGGCATTTTCGAGGGCGGTTGTTGATGAGGCGAACAGCCCTCGCAAGCTCCTCGTCTGTAACAATGGCGAAATCGTGTCCTTTAGGAAAGA
>NZ_QEWA01000053.1:0-50295 GCF_003390775.1 Thermobacillus sp.
GAAAGGGCAAGAAAGGCCAGGCGAGAACGGAACATGAAAACCAACCTTGGTTCAAAGACTTGCAGCGCTACCGTGCAGCAGGAGAGGCCAGGATCAGCCTCCTCAAGCGAAAGTACGGTTTAGGCCGAAGCAGGATGGGGATGAGGTGATGTTCACGATCGGACTTTTTCAGGAGCAACCAATTAAGGTGCAACACAATGCTCATTCAATGCGCAAGGAATATCAAGGTAAATTCATACCTATAGTCCATGAGCATCTGCTAATTTTTCGGAAGTAACTTTTTACGACTGAGTATGGTTTCAGTATGCAACCACATCAAACAACCAAATTATTACTCAATTCCTAACTTAGCCTCAACCTTTTAATTCGACATCTTGTAGGTGACGGAGCCGTCGTCGTTGATTGTGGCTTCGCTGACGCCTTTGGATTTCGCGTTCTCGATCGCCTGTTCGACGTCCTGGTCGCCGAAGAATGAAGCGGGGAGGGTGATTTCGACATTTCACGAGCCTTTGTCAACCTCGATCCCCGACGAATTGCCGTCTTCCTGCTTGCTGTTGTCCTGATTGGATGCTGCATCCGTTTGTGCGTCTGCATCAGTCAGCGAAATGTGCTCATTCTTGCTGCCGCCCGAGCAAGCCGACAGGGTCAATAGCGCGATGATTGCCATGAAAACAAGCTTCTTCATAAAAGTAAAAATCACACTCCGTTCAATATTCTTTTGCAATATATAAGGATTTCCTGATTTTTGCAATTCATCTTGTCGAATTGCATGTTTGCTCATGTTAAGCACTGTGCTATATTTGAATCGTCTCGCGCGAATTTGTACAGAAAGGACCGACCAGGCGTGAACCATCCGACATCTCGGAACGGGGCCGACCAACCGTCGAAAAAAGAACTGTTCACGTCATCCGGCTTCATTCTGGCCGCGATCGGCAGTTCGGTCGGACTCGGCAACATGTGGAAGTTTCCTTATATTACGGGACAGCACGGGGGAGCGGCATTTTTTCTGCTGTTCATCGTCTGTCTGCTCATCACGGGGCTGCCGGTGCTGCTCGCGGAGATGACGATCGGACGCAGCGGGCGCCGAAACGCCGCCGGTTCCTTGTACCAGCTCACGGGAAACCGGTTTTGGGGCGTTGTGGGGCTGCTGTTCATCCTGACCGCTTTCCTGATCATGTCGTACTATGCCGTGGTGGCGGGATGGACGCTCCATTATACGGTGGAATCGTTCACCGGGCTGCTGTTCAGCGAAGGAACGGATTATAAGGAGAAGTTTATTTCCTTCGCTTCGGGCTATCTGCCGGTCTTCTGGCAGGCGCTGACGATGCTGGTCACCGGCTGGGTCATTGCCCGGGGCGTATCCGGCGGCATTGAGAAGTTCAATAAAATCTTGATCCCCAGCTTTTTCATCATTCTGGTCGTGTTGATGTGGCGCTCGCTGACGCTCCCGGGTGCGGGTCAAGGCGTGGAGTTCTTTCTGCGGCCCGATTTTTCGAAGCTGGATGCGGAGTCTGCGCTGATCGCCCTGGGACATGCCTTCTTCTCGTTGTCTCTGGGGATGGGCTGCATGATGACCTACGGTTCCTATGTGAATCAGAAGCAATCGCTCGGATCCGCAACGTGGGCCATCGGTTTCGGGGACATGCTGTACGCGTTTATCGCGGGTCTCGTCATTTTCCCGACGGTGTTCTCCTTTGGCCTGGAACCGGGGGAAGGCGTGGGGCTGGCGTTCATGGCGCTGCCGGCGGCGTTTTCGCAGATGCCGCTCGGCTTTCTGTTCGGCGGGTTGTTTTTCCTGCTGCTCAGCATCGCCGCGTTGACCTCCGCTGTCTCCATTCTTGAGGTGCCGGTCGCCTATGCGATGGAACGGTGGAAATGGAGCAGAAAAAAGGCAGCGGTCATCGTCTCGAGCGTCTGTTTCGCTGTCGGTGTTCCGCCGGCGTTGTCCGTCGGCGGCGTGCTCGGTTCATGGCAGCCTGGCGGCAAGACGATCTTTGATTGGGTGGATTTCAGCACCGCGTATATTTTGATGCCGTTCTGCGGCCTGATTGTCACCCTGTTTGCCGGTTATGCATGGAAACGGGCGGGAGAAGCAGCGGGATTGACGGGATTTTGGTACCGGGTATGGATGTTTTTGCTGCGCGTGGTAGCGCCGGCCATGATTGTGCTGGTGTTCCTTTATTTCATGGGTGTCATTTCGGTGTAGGCTGCCGGTGAATGAGCTGCCGGAAGCCGCCGAATAGCTGGACGGATGGATCCCCGCTCGGCCGTGTGCCGGGCGGGGATCCTTTCGCTTGGGTCCCTGCGGTCCCGCTTATTCGACCAGATAGAACCCTTTGTGCCGGACATATTTCGTGTACATGTCGACCGGCAGCTTCTGGCCCAGAATCGCGGTGAGCTTGCCCGACCAGTCGGCCTTCCGGCGGTTGAACAGGCGCGAGCCGTAATAGTCCGCGATCTGCCGGTCAAATTCATCGATGGCGGCTTTGAGATTCGGATTGTACCGGTTCTCGAAAAATACGGCGGAACGCGGCAGACGCGGCTTCTGTTCGGGGGATTCGTCGGGAACGCCGACCGCCAGCCCGCACAGCGGGATGACGAATTCGGGCAGCTCAAGCCACTTGTCCAGTTCGGGGAGGGCTTCGTTGATCCCGCCGATCATGACGGCCCCGAGTCCCATCGATTCGGCCGCGACATTGGCGTTCTGCAGGGCAAGCCCGGCGCACAGCACGGCGGTCTGAAAGACGTACGTGGAGCCGAGGTTGCGCTTCATGGCCGCCTGCCGGGCCGGATCGCCGGCCGCCAGGATGCGGTACAGATCGGCGCAGAAGATGAAGAAGTAGCCGCATTCGCCGATGCAAGGGTTGTTCGAGCGCTTCGCGATTTTCTCCAGCAGCTTCGGGTCGGTAACGCCGATGATCGAGAACGGCTGCATGTGCATCGAGGAAGGCGCCATCTGCGCCGCTTCCACGATGGCGTCGATCTGTTCGTTCGTCAGCGGAACAGGCTTGAACTTGCGGATCGAGCGGTGACTGCGGATGACTTGCAACACGTCGTTCATTCAGGTTTGCCTCCCATTCATCGATTGGGGCCATCCAGATGGTTTCCACGGAAACCATAATAGCAGGCGGCGATGGGGTTGTCAAATGGTTTCTGTGGAAACTATATCGGTGCCATGCTATAATCGACGGTGAAAGGCAGGGATCCCGCGTGGATGAACGGTTGCTCGATTTCAAGAAACGGATCGAATCCGCCATGTACCGGATCTACGTCAGCGAGTCGGACGAAGACCAGGACCGGCTCTGGCTGATGGAGCGCATCACGGACGACAGACTCAGGAAACTGCTGCCCCGCATGTCCATTTCCGGCCTGCATGTTCTGGACGTCATTGAGGCGCACCCGGACGGCATCAAAGGCATCGATATCGCCCGCGAGCTGGGCATCACGAAGGGGACGGTCTCGAAAATTACGCGCAAGCTGCTGGAGCAGGAGTTGATCCGGAAAGTGCAGCGGCCGGACAATTTGAAGGAGATTTATTTTCTTGCGACCCCGCTGGGGGCGGAGCTGGCCGGGCTGCACCGGTTGTTCCACCAGGAGCAGGACAAGAAAGCGATGGCGCTGCTGAGCGGTTACGATGCGGCGTCGCTGGAGATTGTGGCGGATTTTCTGGAGAAGCTGGCCGATCTTCGCCAGGAGGCGGAGCCGGAGGAAGGCTGAAACATTTGAAAGCGGTCGACCAAATGAAAAAATCCCCGCCAGGCCGTGTGCCGTGCGGGGATTCCATCCTTTTATCGTTATGCTCAGGCCCGCCGATGGCGGAAGATCAGGTAAATAAAGAACGGCGCGCCGATCGCGGCGGTGAAGACGCCGGCCGGAATATCCAGCGGGATGAACGCGGTTCGCGCGGCTAGATCGGCCAGCATCAGGACGAGCGAGCCCGTGAGCGCGGATACGGGCAGGACGCCGCCGTAAGCGGGCCCGACCAATTTGCGGGCAATGTGCGGCGCCATCAGGCCGATGAAGCCGATGGTGCCGCCGATCGCGGCCGCCGACCCCGCCAGTGCGACGCTGATGATCAGAAGCATCGTCCGGTTGAATTGCACGCGGCTGCCGACGCCGATCGCCACTTCATCGCCCAGCGCCTGCACGTTCAAATGTCTCGCGTTCATGAAAGCGAGCGGCATGAGGATCACCCACCAAGGCAGCAGCGTCAGCACGTCGCGCTCCCATGAGGTGCCGTAAATGCTGCCGGTCATGAAGGTGAACGCTTTGACGGCCACCGCGGTGGGGGTGAACTGCGCGCTCAGGATAAGCATATAGGTTACCGCCGTGATCGCGGTCGCCATGCCGATGCCGATCAGCACGAGCCTCAGCGGCGTGATCCCGTGCCGATAGGCAAACAGATAGATCAGCAAAGCCGCGCCGAATGCGCCGATGATGGAGCTGACGGGCATGAACTGAATGCTGAGGTGGGAGAAATACAAGATAAAGACGACCGTCCCCAATGCGGCGCCCCCGGTGATGCCGATCACATCCGGCGAGGTGAGCGGGTTGCGCACGATGCCTTGCAGCACGGCGCCGGATACGGCCAGCATCGAGCCGATCATGATTGCGATGACGACGCGGGGCAAGCGAAGCTTGAGGATGATCATCGACGCCGCGGCGTCGCCATGTCCCAGCAGGGCTTTGACCACGTTGACGGGACTGATCATCGTGCTGCCGAGACCGGTGCACAGGATCATGACGACCGCGTTGGCGATCAACAGCAGCACGATCATGGACAAGGTTCGATTGCCGATACGGAAGGCACGCTTGGCGCCTTGCGGCGTCAGCCCGTTGTTCATGCTCAGGACGCATCTCCTCTTCTGGCGATATACACAAAGAACGGCACGCCGATAACGGCGGTCATGACGCCAACCGGCACTTCTTTCGGAAACGCGATGTAGCGCGACCCGACATCCGCATACAGCAGCAAGATGCCGCCCAGCACCGCGCTGTAGGGAATGACCCACCGATGGTCGAGGCCGACCAGATGCCGCGTCAGATGCGGGATCATGATGCCGACAAACGCGATGGGACCGGCAATGGACACGGAGCCGCCGGCCAGCAGGACGACGAAGATGCCGGCGATCAGCTTGATGGTGAGCGTCTTCTGCCCGAGTCCCGTGGCGACATCCTCGCCCAATGTCAGCAGGTTCATATGCCGGGCCATGATCCATGCGCCGATCAGGGCGACGGCCATATAAGGAGCCGCCGACAGGAAAATATCCAGATCCCGGCCGGCGACGGAACCGACGAACCAGAACAGGACCTGGTCAAACGTCTGTCCGCTGGTCATCAGCACGCCCAGGGAGAGGGAAGAGAAGAAAGCGGTCATGGCGGCGCCCGCCAACGTCACTTTGAGCGGCGTGAGCCCGTCGCTTCCGATGGAGCCCAGAATATAGACCAGTGCGGCGGCAGCGGCGGCGCCGATGAACGCGAGGGTCGCGAAGGTCGAAAGGCCCCCCGCCCCGAAGAAGGCGGAGCCGGCGACGACGAAGAACGCGGCCCCGGCATTGATGCCGAACAGGCTCGGCGACGCCAGGGGGTTGCGCGTGACGGCTTGCATCAAGGTGCCGGCAACGGCAAGGCTGGCGCCCGCCGCCGCGGCAATCAACGCGCGGGGAAGTCTGGCCGTCGTGACGATGAGATGCTCCTGCGAGCCGTTGAAATTCGTGAACGCCTCGATGACCGTCCGCCAATGGATGTTGGCCGCGCCGAAGGCGATGCTGCAGATCATGCCGATGATCAGGATGAGGAACGCCAGGATGAATCCCGCGATTCGCTGTGCGCGTGTATGGAGAAGCGCGTTCATAGAATCCCCGTTTCAGCCAATGAAATGGAAAGAATCAAGTGTAATTCTAGCGGATCGGGGAACAAGCGTCAATGATTTTGAAAATCATTATCAAAAATCTATTGACTTCGGGCGGCGCCCCTGCTATAGTTTTGCTTCGAAATGTTGTTGAGAATGATTTTCACTTGCAAGGGAGAGAGATGACTTGTTCCAGTATAGGGCACACAAGACGGTCTGGGCGGCAGCCGCGATTGTGCTGGCCATCTCCTTGATCCTGGCGGGGTGCGGCCAATCGAACCCGAACGCCTCGAATGACGGAGCGAATACGCCGTCGGCAAGTCCGCAGTCCGGGAATCCGGCGCCGGAGCAGCATGGACCGAACGGCGGCGACGGCGGCCGGAAAATCGTCCACGCCATGGGCGAGACCGAAGTTCCGGACAACCCGCAGCGCGTGGTCGTGCTGACGAATGAAGGCACCGAAGCGCTGCTTGCGCTCGGCGTCAAGCCGGTCGGCGCGGTCAAATCGTGGACCGGCGATCCGTGGTACAAGCATATCGAGGACCAAATGGAGGGCGTAACGGTCGTCGGCGATGAAAGCCAGCCGAACATCGAGCTGATCGCAAGCCTGCAGCCCGATCTCATCATCGGCAACAAGCTGCGCCAGGAGAAAGTGTACGACCAGTTGAACGCGATCGCGCCGACGGTGTTCTCCGAAACGCTGAGAGGCGAATGGCAGACGAACTTCATGCTCTATGCCGAGACGCTCGGACTGAAAGCGAAAGGCGAACAGCTCATCGCCGATTTCGATCGCCGCGCCGCCGAGTTCAGAGAGAAGGCGGGCGACAAGCTGAACGAGAAAGTCTCCGTGGTCCGTTTCATGGCAGGCAAAATTCGCATTTACCTGGAAGACACCTTTACCGGCGTCGCCTTCTCCAAGCTGGGCCTCACGCGTCCCGACCATCAGCTGAATTACAAGGATACGTTCGTGGAGGAGATTACGAAGGAACGTCTGCCGGAAGCGGATGCGGACCGGATCTTCTATTTTACTTATGAGACCGGCGACGGCAAAGGCAGCGAGATGGAGCATGAGATCCTGAACGATCCGCTCTGGAAGAGCCTGAAAGCCGTTCAGAACGGGAAAGCGATCCGGGTGGACGACGCGATCTGGAACACGGCGGGCGGCATTATCGCAGCCAATCAGATGCTGGACGAGATCTACGAAATTTACGAGATTGAATAAGCTTCATGCAGGCAGTGCAAGGGAAGTCCTTGCGCTGCCGATTTTGCATGGGCCAAGCTTTCCGCTTGGTCCATTGCCTGTTGAACGGTCTTAGTTCTGTGCCACCGTCTGTCTGGCGAATTGGTTGACCGGCCGCTCCAATCCCAGATGCTCGCGCAGCGTGCTGCCTTCATATTCCTTGCGGAATATGCCGCGTTCCTGCAAGATCGGGATCACCAGTTCCACGAATTCGTTCAGGCTTTCCGGGAATACCGGCGGCATGACGTTGAAGCCGTCGGCGGCGCCGTTCTCGAACCATTCCTGCAGTTGATCCGCGATTTGTTCCGGGGTGCCCAGGATCTCCCAATGCCCGCGTCCCGTGATGACGCGGCCGATCAGCTGACGAATGGTCAGCTTCTCACGCTCGGCCATGCTCCGGATAAGTTCGAACCGGCTCTTGTTGCCGTTGATCTCTTCCACCGGCGGCAGCTGCGGCAGCGGTCCGTCCACATCATACCGGCTCAGATCCACCCCCAGTTGGAACGACAGCCGTTCCACCCCGACCTGCAGGGGGACCAGCTCTTCCAAATACTTCTTCTTCGCCCGGGCCTCTTCTTCCGTCCGGCCGATGATCGGGAAGACGCCCGGCATGATCTTCAGCTCATCGGGCGAGCGGCCGTATTTGGCCAATCTGCCTTTCACATCGCGATAGAATGCCTGCGCTTCCTCCAGCGTCTGCCATGCCGTAAAGACGACTTCGGCGGTTCTGGCCGCCAGTTCTCTGCCGGCTTCGGAAGAGCCGGCCTGCACGATGACGGGATAGCCTTGCGGCGGGCGCCCGATGTTGAGCGGACCGCCGACCGACAAATGCCTGCCTTCGTAATTCACTCGGTGGACTTTGCGTTTGTCCAGGAATACGCCTTTCTCCTGATCGTAGAGGATCGCGTCGTCTTCCCAGCTGTCCCACAGTTTCTTCACGATGTCCAGAAATTCATGGGCGCGCTCATAACGCAGGTGGTGCGGCCAGTCCTGGTCCCGCTTGCCGAAGTTCCGCGCGGCCTCTTCGCCGGTGCTCGTCACCACGTTCCAGCCGGCGCGGCCTTTGCTCAGGTGATCCAGCGACGCAAATTGACGGGCCAGGTTGAAAGGCTCGTTATAGGTGGTGGAAGCGGAGGCGACGAAGCCGATCTTTACCGTCACGGCGGCCAGGTAGGAAAACATCGTGAGCGGTTCGAACTGGGTCACGCGCGCCCCGTATTCGAACGCCCTGGAGGTATAACCCGCCGACACGCCGTCCGCCACAAAGATCAAGTCGAATTTTCCTTTCTCGGCCGTTCTCGCCAGTTCCGCCAGATAGCCGGGGTTCCACAGATTCTCCCGCTTCGTGGAAGGATCGCGCCAGGCTCCCGCATGCTGACCGGGCAGCATGAAGAATGCGCCGAGGCTCAATTGACGTTTGCTCATCGGTTTCTCTCCTCTCCTTGTTAACGGATTTTTTGAATCTATGAGTGGTTTAGTCGACGTAGGGATTGAATTCATTGGTGAAGACATCGGCAGCTTTCACCCGGCCGGATGCGATCTCGCCGTTCTCCTCCAGCCAATCCAGCACCACCTGGAAATCTTTTTCCGAGAGCCGTCCGCCTTCCGTCGAGATGCCGGGTTTTTTGTAGTATTGAAGCAGCGCCGTCGTCTCATTGTTCCCGCGGCTGCTTACGATGTCTTCGAATTTGGCGATGACTTCTTCCAGCGGTGTCGCCTTGATCCATTCGATCGCTTTGGCGACGCCTTCCGTGAATTCTCTGACTGTACCGGGATTGTTCTTGATGTACGATTCGCTGAAGAAGAAGCTGTTGGAAATGTAATCCCCGACCACCTGATGTTCCGCAAACAGCTGCTTCAACCCGCCGTTCTCAAGCGCCAATTCCTGCTGCGCGCCGCTGAGCAGAACCAGGTCGACCTGCCGGTTGCGCAGGCCCAGCTCGTAGTTCGACGCAGGCAGGGTGATGAACGAGACGGTCTTGATTTCGTCATCCGTCAGCCCTTCATTTTTCAGATAAGCTTTCGTCACGAACTCCAGATTGGCGCCCAAAATATTGACCGCCACTTTCTTGCCGATCAGGTCTTTGCCGGAGTTGATGCCGCTGTCTTCGAGCACATAGCCGAACAACCCGTTGCCGTTGCTTGTTCCCGATGAAGCGACCACCGCCTTGACCTTGACCCCTTTGGCATAGGACTTCAAGATCGCGCCCTGGAAGGCGATGCCGAAATCGATCTCGCCCGTCGCCGCCAGTTGAATGCTTTCCGGCCCGCCGACGGCATTGCCCACTCTTTCCAGCTTGATCGTCTCGAAGTATCCCAGCGCTTCTGCCAGTTCGGGGAGGATCACCGCGCCCGGCGAACCGAGATATTGCAGCACCTTGTCTTCCTCACCGCTTTTGGCGTCGGAGGTGGCGCATCCGGCGGCGGCCAGGGCGATCAGGGTCACAGCAGTCATCATCCGCGACAGTCTTCTGGTTCTCATCGCACTTCCTCTTTTCTCACAGTTTCATTGCGGGTTCGGTTCCTGTTTCCAACGGGACAACCGGCGCTCGATGCTGACGAGTCCGTAGTTGATCAGCAGGCCGAGCAGGGAAATCGTCAGAATGCCCGCGTACATCTCCGAGATCAGGAAGTTGTACTGGGCGTACGTAATGTAGTAGCCAAGCCCGGCTTTCGCGCCCACCATTTCGGCGGCGATCAGGACCAGGATGGCGCCCGTGCCCGCCATACGTATTCCGGTAAAAATAGTCGGGATTGAGGCGGGCAAAATGACGCTGCAGAACAGTTTGAACGAGCCGAGATTCATCGAGCGCGCCGATTTGATGAGCAGCGGATCGACATCCCGCACGGCCGAAATCGTATTGAGCAGCACCGGCCAGAAGCAGGCGAAGGTGACGATGGCGACTTTGGACACTTCGCCGATTCCCAGGATCAGGATGAATACCGGAAGCAAGGCCAGCGCCGCCGTGTTGCGGAACAGCTCCAGAAACGGCTGCAGCAAATCGCGCGCGAGCGGATACCAGCCCACCAGCAGCCCCAGCGGGATGGCGGTAAGCAGCGCCAGCGAAAAGCCGAAGACGGAACGAAAGATGCTCGATTCAAAGTGATACCACAGCTCGCCCGAAACCATCATGTTCCACCAGGCTTGCACGACGTCGGAGAACGGCGGCAGAAACAGCCGGTCCACCAGGTTGATGCGGGAGGAGAACTCCCACAGCAGGAGGAACAGGAGGATGACGATCGACTTTTTCAGCGCACCCAGCAGGGAAAATCGGTTCCACCAGAGCCTGGAGGGGATGGTGACGGGTTTGCCGATGCTCTCGGTTTTGTGAAGCGATGTCATGGTTTCTTCCTCCGATAGTCCAATTCGTGGAGCAAATTCCAAACCTCCGAACGCGCCTTGAGATATTCCGGATGGGCGTTGATGTCCGTTTCGAACAGGCGGTTTTTCAACGGAACCTCGACGATCTTTCTCACGGTGCCGGGATGGGGAGTCAGGACGACCACCCGCTGCCCGAGAAACACGGCTTCATCGATGCTGTGCGTAATGAAGATGACGGTCTTCCGCGTCTTCTCCCAAATCCGCAGCAGTTCGGCCTGCAAGGTCTCCCGGGTCTGCGCATCCAGTGCCGCGAACGGTTCATCCATCAGCAGCACATCCGGATTGCAGGCCAGGCTTCTCGCAATGGCGACGCGCTGCTTCATTCCGCCGGACAACTCGTGCGGGTAGTGGTTCACGAAGTCCTTGAGGCCTACCAGCTCCATGTAGTACTCCGCCCGTTCTTTGCGCTCTTTCTTCGGAACGCCCTGGGCTTCCAGGCCGAATTCCACGTTTCCCCTCGCGGTCTTCCACGGGAACAGCGCATACTGCTGGAACACGATGCCGCGGTCCAGACCGGGTCCCCTGATCACCCGCCCGTCGATCAGAATTCGCCCTTTCGTGGGCCTGCTGAGCCCGAGCAGCAGATCGAGCAGGGTGGACTTGCCGCAGCCGCTGGGGCCGACCAGGGTGAGGAACTCCCCGGACTTAACGGCAAAATCGATGTCCCGCAGCGCGGTGAAGGTCCGGGTTCCGCCGTTTCGTCCGGCGTCCCGGATTTCGAACGTCTTGGTCACGCTCTCCAATCGGATTTTCTCCATCTCCAACTCCTTTGCACCCGTCATGATGAAACAACAAAGAGGCATAAACGCTCGATAGGAAAGAATCCTGCGATTCGCTTCATATCAAGCATTATGCCTCTATTCGCATAGTGGGCTGTTCGAATGAACAACAGCTTGGCCGCCGGCAGGCCTGAGGTTATGGAATTCCAAGATCACCCCATCAGGGTGAGTGAGCCCAATATAAACCAACCATTCACATGTGTCAAGTGTGATTTTTCACCCGGGCCGGGGGACCGGGTTGGCCGCGGCGTCGAAAGTTTTGTTGAGTTTTGTTGATGTCCCCGGCTTCATACCGCTTCATACAGGTTCCCGCAAAATTGCTCCAATAGCTTTCTGTCGGCAGGATCGACACCGTAAATCTCGTAAATCAACGCGTCGATCTCGCACTGCAGCGGACGATAATCGAACTGCGGGTTTGCTTTTTTGGACGCGACGATGGTCCGGGCAATGTCCGCGATTCGGGTCTTGAGTTCCGGAGCCGGCTCGATGTACGGGATTCTTTTGATATAACCGGCTGTCACCATGTTCGTCCGGTTGAACACGGCCCGGATGATATATTTGGCCAGCGTGCTGTTCAGCAGGGCCAGCACATAGAACAGGTGCTCCCGGTCATCGGAGAAGAAGTTGGCGTTGACGCCGAAGAGGCAGCCGGCGGGCATGTAGGAGGCCGAGAACTCCACGCCCATCGAGGAGCAGGTGATGCCTTCCTTGAAATAATGCTGCGCGTTCCGCGTCATGAAGTCTTTGTACTGGCGGCCGGGGGTTTCCCAGTCCCGGTGGATGCGGTACGGCGTTTCGTAGAACCAGGCGTCCTTGGTCCCGCCGTTCTTGTAGAAAGGCACCCAATCCGGGTCTTCTTCCGCGGTCCCGGATGGCTTCCGGAGGAATTTCGCGTCGTTTCCGGTCGAAATCCCGGTCCCGCCGTCGACGACATGCCCGAGCTTAAGCGGCGTTTTCAAAATGATGTCGATGATCGACACCGGCACATTGATGAAGAAGTTGTGCTTCTCCATTCGTTCGAAGTACCGCTGCTCCAGCTTCTGGACCTTGTCCTGCGGCGGATGGAAATAGTCGTCTTCCTCCTGCAGGCGGTCGATCAAGGTCATCACGTGGGCGCTTCGTTTTTCCCGATTTTCCGGTCCCGTGCATTTCGTCAGCGTGATGATGGCCGTGCGGACATCGGCGTCGGTGTGATGGAACAGTTTCCGCGGGGCCAGCACAATCTCATCGATCAGGCAATGGTCGAGGATGAACCTTCGAAAATCCTGATAATAGACGTTCGTCAGAAAAGAGTCCTGCACGATGAAACAAAGCGTGCCGCCTTCTTTCAGGTTCGACAGGGCATGATGGACGAACATGGCATACAGATTCCGGATGCCGATCTCCCCGAATTGCCGCTCCAGTCTCGCCTTGTTTTCTTTGATATACCGGCTTTCCCGTTTCGATTTGTAGGGCGGGTTGCCGATGATGGCGTCGAATTCCCCGCCCTGCACGGTCAGGAAGTCCTGGTGCCGGATGTTCGGGATATGGGCGTTCGCCTGCACCGCATCGGGATCAATGTCGAAGGCATGGATGAACGCGGGGTTTACGCCGCTCGCCATCAATCGTTCCACGAAAACTCCGTCGCCGACCGCGGGATCGAGAATTTTCGGCGATTTGAGGTGCCGGATTTTTTCGATGACCTTCCGCACCATGTAATCGACGGTCCGCAAGGGTGTCGAATATTGTCCCAATGCTCTTTTGGCGGTCAGCATGCGCGTGCTCCTCATGAAATCTTTCCATCTATTATACCTGATCGAAATGTCGGGCGCGGGGGATATTCGGCAGGCGCCGGCTGTTGTATAATTAATGTATCAGTAAAAAAATGTAAATTCCATTCTGCAGTCCGCAAGAGGTGAGGGATATGAGCGAGGAGATGTCCATCTTGCCGGTTCAATCCTTCTACTCGCTCGATGACGGCGTCGTGGAAGCGACGGTGCTCCATCAAGAGCCTTTGATCGTAAGGTTCGAACGGCTGCTCTCGGACGACGAATGCCGGCAGTTGATCGAGACGGCCGCTCCCCGTCTGAAAGAATCGAAGCTCGTGAACAAGGTGGTCAGCGACATCCGCACGAGCCGCGGGATGTTTTTCGAGGAAGAGGAGAGCCCGTTCATTCACCGCATCGAAAGGCGCATCGCGCAGCTCATGAATGTGCCGATCGAGCATGCGGAAGGGCTGCAGGTCCTTCACTACGGTCCCGGCCAGGAATACAAGGCGCACCATGACTTCTTCACCCCCGGCAGCCCGGCCGCCCGGAACAACCGGATCAGCACGCTGATCATCTACCTGAACGATGTGGAGGAGGGCGGAGAGACGGTCTTTCCCTTGCTCGAGATTGCGGTGAAGCCGAAGCGGGGATCCGCGCTCTATTTCGAATATTTCTATCGCAACCAGACCCTCAACGACCTGACCCTGCACAGCAGCGTGCCCGTCGTCCGCGGCGAAAAATGGGTCGCCACGCAATGGATGCGCCGGCAGCGAATCCGACAGTATGGTCTCATATCGAGCTGATCTGGAGTTGTGTAAATGCGAATCCACTGCCGTTCGGGTGGTGGATTTTTTTGTTGTTACAGATGTTTACAGGGCGCCGAATGGCGGCGTATAATAAACGCGGCACCAAAAGGTGACGAAAATCGGTTATCCGCTCTATGTCCTGACCATTCTCGGGGTATGGAAGCTGCTCGGAGCCGCCGCGCTCGTCGTGCCGGTTTTTCCCCGGCTGAAAGAATGGGCGCATACGGGCATTTTCTTCCTCATGACCGGAGCGGCCCTGTCTCATGTGATGGCCGGCGGGCCTTGTTCTGCAAGGGGTACAGATCCAGCGCCAGGAGCTGCGGAATCGTGTTGTGGATGCGCAGCACTCCCTTCTGCCTTATCGCGTGCAGACGTTTATTGATGCTTCAGTTCTTGCAATAACCAGTCCAGCCACTTGCCCTCCATTTCGTAATAGGACTTCAAAAATCTGACGTTGGCTCTTCGCCTCAGATAAATGTCCTTGTTCTCGATATCTTCCTGCGAAAATTCCGACAGGATGCTGTCCACGAACCAAAGTATTCTGACGAGGAAAGGTGGACAGACTTTATGCGTACAGTAAATGTAACAAGCTTTGATGCCAAAGGGATGAAGCTTGTGAAAAGAAAATCTCGTCAGAAGAAGAATGCCGCTTTATTAAATGCCAAGGCTTCTCTCGCAATCGAAGGGATGCATTTGACTCCGCAAGAGGATCAACTGTTGTCAGTACTCAATAATGTTGATTACCAACGTTGCAGAGTAGTTCGAAGAAGGTGGTCATCCTGGACAATCTGAGCGAAATGCTGAAAGGCGTGCTGGAAGGGATCGTGCTGGAGATTATCAGCCGCGGCGAAATCTACGGCTATGAAATCACCCGCAGGCTGCACGCCATGGGGTTTGAGGGACTCGCGGAAGCGACGGTGTACGCCCTGCTGCTGCGGCTTGAAAAAAACAAACTGGTTCACGTCACCAAAAGGCCTTCGGAGATCGGACCTCCGCGAAAGTTCTACACCCTCAACGAGCGGGGGATGGAAGGGCTCGCGCAATTCTGGGCAAGATGGGACTTTCTGAGCGAGCGCATCGAAAGGTTGAGAAATCAAGGAGGTAAGCAGTCATGAGTTTCAGCCGTGAAACGATGGACAAAATCCGAAAATTTGCGAAGGAGCAGTCCCAATATTATCTGGAAGATGCCGAGATGACCTACATGGAGAAGATGCGGCGCAAAGGCGCCCAGACGAGGGACCGCAAATGAACGATCTGATCGCACAAGGGTATTCCGAGCAGGAAGCGTTCGAACGCGTCCGGCAGGATCTGCAGTTTCGCAGCGACTCCGACAAGTCCGCCGATTTGAAGGAACGGTTCACGGAGTACTATGAAAACCTCGATTCCGCCGCGTCCGAAGCAATCGGTCTGTTTTACGCGGGGTTTCTTTTCTTCGGGGTGGCCATTGGCGGGCTCGCGGGATTTATCGCCGGCGGCGGCAAGGATGCGTTCCTCTCGGGAGGCTGGATCGATACGCTGGTCGGCGTCCTCATCGGCAGCGTCATCGGTCTCGGATTCGGGATGATCAGCAACGCGGTCGTGGCGTTGAAGAACCGGAAATAAAGCGGGGAGGGATGAGGTTGACCCCTGCCATTGAAGTAAGCGGGCTGAGAAAAAGCTTCACGGTCAATTCCGGGGGCAAGAGGACCACGGTGCGTGGTGGCCTGGGCGACAAATGTTTACAAGAAAGCTGTCGCGTAAGACGGATACGGTTGTTTCTCAGACATAAATTCGATATAATGAACGTAACATAAAGGAACCGCGGGTGTTGCCGCACCCACGGTCCTGTACAGCGTCCGCTTCAAGAGCGGTCGGCTGCTGGTTTTGGGAAAAGTAGACCTCCCCGCTTACCAGGTCAAGGGAGGTCTACTTCTTTTTGTGCGACATGATAAACGCCACCAACGACCCAAAAGAGATCATCAGTACCAGCGCTTGATACACGTCCACGGGCATCACCTCCTTACCGGAGGCTAGCCGACCGCCCTTGTAGCCGTTTTCGCTGTACAAGGCTATTCTACCATGGATTGGGAGACGCGGCCATGAATTTTGCGATCATACGTTCTCGTGTTCGAGCCTTCATTTGGAAGCATTCGGACTTGCAGCCGCGAGCGAAAACGAGAACGTGGTCGCCACATTTTCCTCGCTTCTGACGCGGATCTCGCTTCCGTGCCGCCGGATGATCGATTGCGCGATCGAGAGGCCCAGCCCGCAGCTTCCGTCCTGATGCGTGCGGGAGCGGTCGGCGCGGAAGAAGCGGTCGAATACCCGCGGAAGGTCTTCCTTTGCAATTCCCGGTCCGCTGTTCGTGATGGAAAACGCGATGCGTCGGCCGGTCCGGGCAAGCGACAGCGCGATCCAACCGTCCGGATTCGCATACTTGATGGCGTTGTCGAGCGGGATCTCCACCACAAATTCCGTGCGGCCGGGAAAGCAAATTGTCGGAAACCCTTGAAATTGTGCAGGCGCATTCGAAGATAATGCCGATGCTCCAGGGAGATTCGGTGTCCGCCCGGACCGATGTGAAAATCAAGGCTTCGATCGGGGAACTGGTCTGCACCACGATCCGGAATATGGCGGATGAAGACCGATATGCGAAGAAAATCGAGCAGCATTTCAGAGAACAAATAGAATCCGTCGTGAGCACGCTTCAGAAGCAAAAAACGGACGTGCTCGGCATCGGGCACAAGCTCTATCTGCGCCATCCTTCCCGGTGGAAGAAAATCAAGCCGGAGTGGCCGGAACGTTTTGTCCGCATGCCGATCGAAATCAGCGTCAAGGTTGACGTCATGAATTCGAAGATGATGAATCCCGGTCCGTTCTCCCGCATCGGCGAAGACTGAATCGGATTGGAGGTCGAAATTTCATGACGGAGCGCTTGCCTGCCCTGCTCCTGACGGGCATTCGTGATGTACATTACGGACAGCGGCTGGCCCAGCCTGCATGATCTGGCCAATCAGTCGATCGGACGGATCGCCCATCTCATCGTGAAATGGCTCGAACAAACCTGATGATCCCGAACGGAGGCGGCGCTTGAGGATGAAGGCGCTCGGAAAGCAGACCATCAGTGCCGGACAATTGGCCATCTTGTATATCAGCTTTATGGTCGGATCATCCATCGTCTATGTTCCGAACCCGATGACCCAGTTCGCCGGCAACATGGCCTGGCTTTCCATCACCGTGTCCGCCTTGTTGGGCATGCTGCTCCTGAGTCTGGTTCTGTATTTGTTCCGCTGCTATCCGGACGATGGATACACCGCCCATTTGAACCGCGTCTACGGCAGATGGATCGCCGGCGTGTTCATCGCGCTGCTGATTCTGATGCTGTTTCTCATGTTCAGCTATATTGTCCTCGGGATCGGGAACTTCTTCAACAACACCATGATGGTGGAAACCCCGATATACGTGTTCAACGGGCTTACGATCATTGTCGCCGCCTATACCGTGCATGCCGGCATCGAGGTCATGGGGCGGATGTATTTTCTGTTGACGGCCTCCATGATGCTGGCCGTTGTGGTGATCGTCCTTCTGGCGATTCCGAGCGCAAAGACCGAGGCGCTGCTTCCCCAGTTTGCCGAAGGGATCAAGCCGGTCCTTCACGGCATCTATTTCTCGTCCGGCTTTCCCATCGCGGAGCTGTTCCTGTTCTCGGTCATCCTGCCGTTCGTAAGGAAGGACAGCAGGCGGGATGCGGGGAAGTGGCTGTATGCCATGACCGCCTTGAGCTGGCTCCTGCTGCTGACCGTCGTCATCATTACGTTGATGACCCTCGGACCGCTGGCCGGCGACCGGAAGTTCTCCCTTTTCGCCGTCGCGCGGCTGATCGAGATCGGCAATTTCTTGCTCGGCCTTGAAGCGGTTGTCGGCATCGCCCTGATCTCCGGCTCCTTCATGAAAGCCACCATCGTGCTTTACATTCTCAATCATGTTACGGTCCGCTTCTTCAAACTGGACGACGACAAATTGCTGCTGCCGGCCATATCGTTCATTGCCTTCCTGCTTTCCATGACGATGTTCCGGTCGGAAGCCGAATTTGTCTTTTCCATTTACGTGGTATGGCCGTTTATCGTCATGACCGTCGGCATCATTCCGCTCATGCTGGCCGCGCTCATCACGTCCGTGAAGCGAAAATCGGGGCAAAACTGACAGGGGTCATCTGTCGAATCTTCCCGAATGGGTGTACAATAGAACGGAGCTTGCGGAACATCTGCGGCATCCCCAATCAGCAGAAGGAATGGTGAAACGATGTCCCTGGCGGTTTCCGTCGCTCCGTTGGTGACCCATTTCGTGCCGATCGTCTACTTTGTCTACATTCTGATGGATGTGCTGTCCCGCAGCCGCAAGAGAACGGAGTATCTGCTGGTCGGCGGCATCATCGCCTGCTGCCTGTCCATGTTCCTCGAGGAATTCGTCCGGCATTATCTGCCCATTGAATACAGCCCGATCATCACGGCGGCGTGGTTCAGCGTGTCGGGGATTACGATCGTCGGGCTGGGCCTGCATCTGTTTGTCAAGCTGACGAACATCGAGCACCGATTCCCGAAATTCATCTACCCCTGGCTTTTTTACCTGCCGACGGCACTGGTGATCCTCAATCTGTTCCTCAATGACGAGATGGTATCGGGAAGCGCTTTCCAACAAGCGGGCATCTGGAAGATGCCGGAGTACAATACGGCCTACTATGCCGCCATGTTCGGAAGCAACGTGTTCAACGCGGTCTACATCCTCATCCTGTGGCGGGGCATCGTCCATACCGGCCAGAAGGAGCTCCGCGAAATTTACAAGCAATTGATTTACGGCGTGCTGATCACCGTGTTCTTCAATCTGGTGATCGGAACGATCGATTTCAAAGGTTACCTGCCCCCGTATCCCTACATTTACGGCACCTGGGTGTGGTGCGTGTTCCTCCGCCATACAATGAAAAAATACGAGTTCCTGAACCATGTGGAGATCCGTTTCGAGAAACTGTTCAACATGAGCCCCGCCGCCATCGTTCTCACGGACCTCGACGGCCATGTGCGGGAAGCGAATCCCGCCGCCCGGAAGTTGTTCGCGGCGCTCAATATCCGTCACGGGAACATTTCGAATATGCTGCAGGGCGAGCTGCTTCACCGCATCCGGAACCAAACGGCCATCCAGGACGTCGCCCTGTCCGTCCATGGCGGAGCCGGCCCGGTCGAACTCGTCATCGACGGGGACTACGTATCGGTCGATTACCGTCCCCACCTGATTCTGATCATGCGGGATGTCACCGCCCAGATGGCCGACCGGCGGGAACTGGAGTTCATGGCGTATCACGACATGCTCACGAAGCTGCCGAACCGGAAGCATTTCTTCGAGCAGCTGGGCAAGGCATTGGCCGAGGCCGGGCCGTCCGGCGAGCGTCTGGCGGTGATGATCTTCGACCTCGACCGGTTCAAGGCGATCAATGACCGGTTCGGGCATTCGGCCGGCGACCGTGCGTTGATCCAGGTTGCCGATTCGATCCGTGCCATGCTGTCGGGGGACGACTTTGCCGCGCGCCTCGGCGGTGACGAATTCATCATCTTCTTCCGGTCCGCCTCGGAGGACCGGGTGGTTCGGAAGATTGGCGAGCTGCGCGCGCATCTGGCCGGCAATCCGCTGGCCGCGGGCGGGGAAAGCCATCCGATTCACATCAGCATCGGCGTGAGTTTCTATCCGGAACACGGCCGCGACAGCGACACCCTGCTCAACAATGCGGACAAGGCGCTGTATCGCGTCAAGCACGGCGGCCGCAACCACTACGCGTTCGCGTCGGAAGCGGAGTGAGGGCATGGAACGGCAAGAGCCTGCCGAGGGGCAGGCTCTTGATTGAGTTGCTCCATTTTAACGAACGATCCGGTAATACGTCCGCGCCGTCAGGCTGTAGATCATCGCATAGCAGACCGCGAACACCAGAATGGTCAGCGCGGTGCAGATCGCATACAGCGGGACGTTGGTCATGTTGAAGATGGTCAGCAGTTTGCAGATGACCGGGAACGCCGCGGCGATATGGATGACGGCCATGATGAGCGGCAGGAAGAACACGGACAGCACCTGGAAGCGGATCGTTTTCTTGATCTCGCCGCGGCTCAGGCCGACCTTCGACATGATCGCGAAGCGCTCCTTGTCATCGTACCCTTCCGAAATCTGCTTGTAGTAAATGATCAGCACCGTGCCCAGGATGAACAGCGCGCCCAGGAACAAGCCGAGGAAGAACAGTACGCCGTACAGCGAGATGAATTCATTTTTCGACGCTTCACGTCCTTCCACGAATACGTGAACGGACAGATCCCTCATCACGTACTGCAGCGAGGACACGAGGTCGGCCTGCGCCTTCCGGTCCGCCTTCGTATCGAACAGGTAGTTGTATTGGAAACCCGGAAGCCATTCTTCGCCCTCGTTCAAAGCCTGCCGGGCGCGGTTCAGATCCTGTTCATCGGCCGTGACGATCACGTAACTCTGCGCCAGCATGCTGTTCTTGAGGGGAGAGAACTCTTCAATCGTCTCCATCTTGTCCAACCGGCCGCGGATGTTCAGGGAATAGCCGCCGAAGTCCAGCGTTTCGCCTGGCAGCTTACCCTTCACGATATACACGAGCGCTTCGCCTTCGGACAGCTCGACGCTGACGCCTTCAATCCGGTGATATTCTTCCGCCGTGATGAACATCAGCATGGAGAGGCCGGAACTGCTGAAACCCGCACTTCGGATCCCGGTGAACGCATTCCCGTCCTGAATCGCCGCTTCCGACGCATAGCGCAGACGGATCGGATTGTGGATGGACAGCCCTCTGATTTTCACGGTTTCGGCAATCGCGTCATCCACTTGCTTGATATCGTCGGGTGTCGTATCGCTCGCGGACACGGAGATTTCCCGAATGTAATTGGTGCGGAGAGAGTCTTCCAGTCCGATGTACAGGGACACGGTGGACGACACCATGACGATGACCATCGTGGCCAGGATGCAGATGCTCGCGAGGCCCGCGGCGTTCTGCTTCATCCGGTAGATCATCCCGGACACGGCGATGAACGGATTGGTGCGGTAGTAGAACCGCTTGTTCCGCCGGAGCGCCTTCAGGACCGCGATGCTGCCGGCCGTGAACAGGCAGTACGTCCCGATGATGACCAGAATGACCGCGACGAAGAACAGATTGAGGGCCGCGAGCGGCGATTTCACCGTAAGGGCAATGAAGTACCCGCCGCCCAGCGCGGCCGCGCCGGTGAGCGCGATCAGCCATTTGGTCTGCGGTTCTTTCTCCCCGACATTGCCGCCCTTCAGCAGTTCGATCGGCTTGGACACATGCACCTGGAAGACGTTGTACACCAGGTTGATCAGGAAAATGGCGCCGAACAAGATGACGGTGATGGAAACCGCCCGAAGCGGGACTTCAAAGCCGAAGGATGCGTTCATCGCCAAAATTTTCAGCAGGAGCAGCAGGGCGAGCTTGCTGAACAGCACGCCGGCGATCAGGCCCAGCCCGATGCAGAGCAGGCCGATCATCACCGTCTCGAGCAGCATGATCCGGGCGATATGCTTCTTCTCCATGCCCAGGATGTTGAACAGCCCGAACTCTTTCTTGCGCCGTTTGATCAGGAAGCTGTTGATGTACAGCAGCAGGATGAAGGCGAAGATGCCGGTGACGATGCTGCCGAGCCCCAGCACCGCGGTCAATGTCGAGCTGTCGTGCATGCTGTTCACATCTTTGGACAGCAGCAGGTACAGCAGGTTGTAGAACATCATGACCGTCGCGGAACTGGCGAGCATATACGGAAGATAGGTTTTCGAGTTCTTGCGGATGTTCGTTACGGCGAGTTTCGTATAGAACCCTCTACGCATGACCGCCACCGCCTGTTGCGATTACGGTGAGCGCATCCGTGATGTTCTGGTAGAACGCTTGCCGCGATTGCGTGCCTTTATAGATCTGATGGAACACTTCGCCGTCCTTGATGAACATGACCCGGTTCGCGTGGCTGGCCGCCTTCGCGCTGTGCGTGACCATCAGAATCGTCTGCCCCTGGCGGTTGATCTCGCCGAACAGATTCAGCAGCTCGTCGCTGGACCGCGAGTCCAGCGCGCCGGTCGGCTCATCGGCCAGAATGATGCGCGGATGGGTGATCAGCGCCCGGGCGACGGCCGCCCGCTGTTTCTGCCCGCCGGACACTTCGTACGGGAATTTGTCCAGGATCTCCGAGATCCCGAGCGTCCGGGCGATCGGGAGGAGCCGTGAGCTCATCTCCTTGTAGGATTTTCCGGCCAGCACCAGCGGCAGGAAAATATTGTCCCGCAGCGAGAACGTATCGAGCAGGTTGAAGTCCTGGAACACGAATCCGAGCTGATCCCGGCGGAACGCGGAAATTTCCTTCTCCGGAATGGACGTCATGCTTTTGCCGGCGAGCAGCACCTCCCCGCTGGTCGGCTGATCGAGCGCCGCAAGAATGTTGAGCAGCGTCGTCTTGCCCGAGCCGGATTCCCCCATGATCGCGACGAACTCGCCTTCTTCTATCGTGAAGGACACGTTCGACAGCGCCTGTACCTGGTGCTTGCCGAAGCGGGTCGTGTACACCTTCTTCAGATTTCGCACATCCAAGAGTGCCATGGTTGTTCCTCCTTCGCTGATTTCCACACCTCCATCGTACAAAAAAAGAAAATGCGCAGCCTTAAGCTTGGCTTACATTTTCTCAGGCAAGCTTACATGTTTGTAAGATTGCGGCGCAGTCTGCAGGGCAAAGCCCGCTACCTCACATCCAGCGGGGCGCTCTCCAGGCCGAGGATCACCTTCGTGCCCCGGCCGACCTCGGACTCGATCTCGATCGTGTGGGACAGTTTGTCCATGATGCGCTTGCACAGATAGAGGCCGATGCCGGTCGATTTCTTGTCCGCGCGGCCGTTGAACCCGGTGTACCCGTGCTCGAACACGCGCGGCAGGTCGGCCGGGTCGATGCCGATGCCGGTATCCTCAATAACCAGCGCTTGCGGCCGCTTTGGATGCATGTAGATCGAAATCTCCCCCTGTGGGGTATATTTCAGCGCGTTGGAGAGCAGCTGCTCGAGGACGAAGACGAACCACTTCTCATCCGTCAGGACCTCGGCGTCGACCGGGTCGTAGTTCAGCCTGATCTGCTTGCGAATGAACGATTTGGCGTATTTCCGCACCGCCTGCTTGATGCAGTCGTCCAGCGATACCGTGCGGAACACGAAATCCGTTCCGGTGCCCCCAAGCCGGATGAATTGCAGCACCATCTCCGTATATTGCTCGATGCGGAACAGCTGCTCGGCCAGCTCGTCCTTGTCGGGGGCGCTGTCGGTCTGGAGCAGCAGCCGCATGGCGGCGATGGGCGTTTTGATCTGGTGCGCCCAGATCGTATAGTACTCCACCATCTCCTGGAACGCCCGGTCTTTGTCATAGACAATCCTGCCGCGCTCCTTGTCGAGCAGGCGGATCAGTTCCTGGTAGTCCCGTTCGATCAGGCTCGCGGTTTCGGGCAGCGGCACGGCGGGTACGGTAATCTGGCCGCGCAGTTCTTCCAGCGCCCGGTGTTTCAGACAGAAATGACGGAAGCGAATGAAGCCGACGGCGAGCAGGAAAAGCGCGGTCAGCACCGAGGCGTAACCGACCGTTTCGGCCGGCAATTGGTACAAGGCGATGACCGCAAGAAAAATGCCCGCCGATCCCGCGGCCGTCAGGATCAGGAGGAGATTCTGCTTGACATAGGCGGCGAGCAGTTTCCAGCGGCTCATGCTCATTCCACCAGATAGCCGAGCCCTTTTTTCGTGACGATCCATTGTTCCAGCCCCGCTTCGGCCAATTTCTTGCGCAGCCGCGTAATGTTGACGGTCAGCGTATTGTCGTCAATAAATTGGTCGCTCTCCCACAGCCGCTGCATCATCTCGTCCCGCGAGACGACCCGGCCGGCATTCTCCATGAGGAGCTGCACGATCTTGAAATCGTTCTTCGTCAGCTCGATCTTGTGGTTCTGGTACGTCAGCGTGGCGTCATTCAGGTTCAGCACGACGCCGTTGCGTTCCAGGACGTTGACCTGTCCCTGGAAGGAATAGGTGCGGCGGAGCAGCGCGCCGACCTTGGCCGTCAGCACGTGAAGATCGAACGGCTTCGCGATGAAGTCGTCACCGCCCATGTTCATCGCCATGACGATGTTCATGTTATCGGAAGCGGAGGAAATGAAGATGATCGGCACCTTGGAGAACTTGCGGATCTCGCTGCACCAATGGAAGCCGTTGTAGAAGGGGAGCGCGATATCGAGCAGCACAAGCTGCGGCTCCGCGCGCAGGACCTGGTCCGCCACGTTATGGAACTCGGTCACGTAGCCGGCATCGTAGCCCCACTGGCTGAGGTGCTCGCTGATCGCTCTGGCGATCGTCAGATCGTCTTCGATGATCATGATCTTGAACATGGCCGTCCCTCCATGGGTTTATTATAGAGGGTTTGGGGGCGGGGGAGAAAGAAGGGATCAAGGGATTGACTTATTCCATCCGTTCTCTGTATGATTATGGTAAATGCTTTCCTCCTTCTCTACGGAGGCGGAAACCACCAAGCAGAAGAGTCACTCATTCCTCGGATTGCGTGGCTCTTTATTTTTTTCGGATGAGCGAAACCCGGTCCGCATGGGGGACCGGGCTGTTGAATAAAGTTAACCGACGATCTTTACCGCATTTTCCTTGATCGCCTTTACCGTCTCCACCAGCTTCTTCTGCTTCGCGCCGTCAAAAAGCTTCAGGAAGCTTTGCGGTTTGTCGAACGGCGGCTTGGCCAGATCGGCGACGTTCTCGATATAGCCGTTCTGCACGATATAGTCGATCACTTTGCGGACGAACACGATCTGTTGCTGTGTCAGCGATTCGTCGTTGATGAATTCCGAGAAGGCCTGATTGACCGCATCAGGCTCGAGTTTGGCGATCTTGCGCACCAGCAAACCGAACGGCGTATCCTTGAACTCGCGCTTGTAGTCTTCAGCGGTACCCAATTCGCCGGTAAAGATTCTTTCTAGCGCTTCGTAATCGGCCGCCGTCAGCGGAGTGTTATTGCGCAGCTTGTAGATCGCAATATGGTCTCGATTCTCCTCGATATAGCGGTTCACTTTCAACTTGTAATCTTCAAAGTCATACCCGCTGTCGATCGGCTCGCCTTCCTTGACGTACAGCACCTCGTCCCGGAGATTCGTGTAGATCGGGCTGGCACCGCCCGATTCGTCGACGGTGAACTTGGCCAACTCGCGAAGTTCTACGCGAATCCGCTCGAAATCGAAAATGGTCGCGTTCTCCCAGAACGCTTCCGACTCGATCGTCCGGATGAGCTCCAGCTTGGCGCGGACGGCGGGAATCGTTGCGCGTTCCGTCAGCAGGTTGCGCGCGATCTCCTTCAACGCGTTCTTGTTCCGGGCGAACTGCCTGCTTCCCTCAAGCGAATATACCATCAGACCGTACATCAGATTGTCGAACCGTTTCGCATGCTCGTCCCGCTCATCCATGTACACGATAGGGCCCAGTTCCCTGCCCAGCGTGAGCACGTCCGATTCGGACAGCGCGAGGAAAGCGCGCCGGTGCTTGTATTTCTCCACAACTTGCAGCCTGAGCTTCACGGCGATCAGATCGGGATTGAGCGCCTCGATCTGCCCGACGACGATGTCGATCAGACCCTCTCGCATCTCCCGGCCTTCGGCGGCCGCGAAATCCCCGTGCTGAAGCAGGTGGATCAATTTGATCCGTTTTCGGAAAATGGCCTCTGTGAGGCTGACGACTTCGCCTTCGGACAAGCCTTCCTTGTGCTGCCGAAAAAATTCGAAGTTGCCGAGATAATCGAAGATCACGAAGTGTGCCTTGTCCTCACCAGGACCGAACAGATCCCGGCACAGCCGCGTGCCCCGGCCGATCATCTGCCAGAACTTCGTTTTCGACCGCACCCGCTTGAAGAACACGAGGTTGACCACTTCCGGAACGTCGATGCCCGTGTCCAGCATGTCGACGGAGACGGCGATGTGCGGGTTGTTGTCGGCTTTTTTGAAGTTGGTGATGGCGTCTTCGGCATAGGCGTCTTCGTACGTGATCTTCTGGATGAACTGCCCGCCCAGATGCGGATACAGCTTGTGGAACCGGTCGACGATGTATTGGGCGTGGCGCTTGTTCTGGGCGAAGATGATCGTCTTGCCGATCCGGTCGCCGCCCGCGACCTTGATGCCTTTCGTCATCAGATCCTGGATGACCGTATCCACCGTGTGCTGGTTGAAAATGAACTCGTTGATCTCCGGCGAGGGAATCTCTTCCGGCATGTTGCCGTCCTCATCCGCGAAATCTTCCTCGTACCTCGCCTTGTCCTCCTCAGACAGTTCGTCGTAGGTGATGCCCTCGGTGAGGAACTTCAGTCCGACCTCAATATTGTAGTACGGCACGAGCACATGATCCTTGTACACGGCTGTTTCATACTCGTACGCATAGGTCGGGACGCCGCGCTCGACTTCGAAAAAATCGTACGTGTTCCGGTCGACCTCCGCTTTCGGCGTCGCCGTAAGGCCAAGCATAAGGGCATCGAAATATTCGAAGATGGCGCGATACTTGTTGAAGATGCTGCGATGCGCCTCGTCGATGATGATCAGGTCGAAATGCGCCGGCGTGTAAAGACGAGAACCGTCTTCCGATTTGGCGGTGTCGATTGTGTTGAGGATCGTCGGATAGGTGGAAAAGACGATCCTAGCCAGCTTATCCTCCCGTTGGTCCAGAAGATTGCAGAGCGTCATGTCCTTCAGGTACTTGGCGAAGTCGTTCTTCGCCTGCGACACCAGCGACCGGCGGTCGGCGAGGAACAGTACGTTGGTGACATAGCCCCCGCGCGACAGCACGTCGGTCAGGCTGGCGGCGGTTCGCGTTTTTCCCGTGCCGGTGGCCATGACGAGCAGCGCCTTCCGGTGCCCCGCTTCGAGATGGGCGGCGACGGCGCGAATCGCTTCCTTCTGGTAAGGGCGATCCGTGATTCGATCGTCGATGCGGATCTCGTGCAGTGACCTTCGGCTCGTTCGCCGGTTAATCAGCTTCTCCAGATCGCGGCGCGAGAACAGCCCGCTGACCTTGCGCTGCGGCACGTCGGGCGATTCCCAGATGTTCGTCTCGAACCCGTTCGTCGTGAAAATGATCGGACGTCGGCCCGTCATCCGCTCCAGGCAGTCGGCGTAGAGCTTGGCCTGGTGGGTGCCGATTTTCGGATCCCTGGACGTGCGCTTCGCCTCGATCAGCGCCAGGGGCAGGCCGTCCTTGCCGTACAGCACGTAATCGACGTACCCCACACCTTCGGCGTTCGGCATGCCGGTCACTTCGACCTCTTCGCGCACATCGTCCCCGAACGTCCAGCCGAGCAGTTTCAGATCGACGTCGATATATTTCTTGCGCGTCTCGTATTCAGACGGATCAACAGGCGTGAAATGCCGCTCTTCCTTGTGACGTTCCTTCTCGCCCGTGTACTTCGCGCTGAGCGCGGCGACCTGGGCCCGCAGCGCATTGATCTCCGATTCCTTCTGTTCCAGCAGGCTTTGCTGCTCCAGGATTTTTGCTTCATCGATTTCGAAGGTCTGGGAGGGCACTAGGTTCTCGTCAAAGAAGCGCTCTTCATATTCCGAGCCGTAGCAATAGTCGATCCATTGTACGAACTCGAACACCGCTTGAAGGGCAAGCAACGCTTCGCTCCGTGTCACGGCCTTGTCGGTGTGGACCGCGATGTTGCCCAGCTTGACGACATAGAGCAGCTTCGACCATGTTTTGTTGTCGACGGCGAATCGGAACGTCGGCTCGTGCAGGAGGGACTGCAGGTTGTCCTTGTAGGGCATCCGGATTGTATTGTCCGCCGCGTACACCCACTTCAGGGCCAATTCCAACGCTTTCCGGCTGCCCACGGCCGACATCGCGGGCGACGTCGCGAGCACACGCTCCGCCTCGATGCAAGCGGCCGCAAACATTCGGTATTCGGTTCGGTTACGGAGGAAATCGAAGTTTGCAGCCATGCTTGCTCACTCCTTCGGCATCGGATCAGTCGTCGAAGTATTTGCTCATGAGGCTGTCAAACAGTCGCTGCGTCTCGTCGATGGATTGTTTGACTAGGGATTTTTGGGATTCGATTTGATTTACGATCCTTGTATATTTTTGTTGCAAGGAAAACGGCGGCAATCCGATCAAGAACTTGTCGAAAAATGATACGGGCACCCGTTTTTGCCCTGCGCTGCCGGTCATGTTCTTTTCTGCGTGTGCTCGAAAAGCAGGCAGGCTTGTGAGACGGTACAACCACTCGCTGTCAGTCACGTCTTCAATGGGCCGCAACACGTGAAATTCCGTGGAGCCGAATCCGATTCCGTTGCAAAGATTTCGCGCTACGGCTCCCTTTCCGTTTTCCATGCACGGAGTGATCTTGGCGAACAATACGTCATTTTCTCTAAAATAGGTGTATCCGGTTTTGACTTCTCGATATTCTCTCGTTTGGCTTGTATCCATTTCGCCGGTGTCCGATACGGAATTCATGGGTATGAAAGTAAACAAGGTATCGTCATTCAATTCTCCCATTTCACTCTTATTGGGGTTAATGACGCATATCTCGGAAATTCTTTTTTTCTCCCATCCTTGTTCGTTTCTTAGCGGATCCCCAAACATCTCATAAAACACCGACTTGATCAGTTGATTCAATTCTTGAAGGTGGTACCTTTGAAGATCCAAAATAATGGAGGTTAAATCAAGTTCATGCGCAATCTTTTTCTGAATGTCCAAGGGCGGGAGCGTAAATTGATACTCCATAACATCTTTCTCATTGATTCTTGGCAGGTTAGCGCCGGATGATTTGGTACTGGCGTAATTAACAAATGATGGGCTTCGCAGTATATAATAAACGAAATTTTTATTTGCTTTGTTAGTTACTAAAATCGGGTAAATATCTGTACTGCAAACTCCATTAAAATTTGGTCTGGCAACTTTATTCAAGTACGGACGCAGTTTTCCGTACAAGATATGACTTGTTGAAAAGCGAAATTTTGAGCTCTTGATCTTACTTTCCGATACTGTTGGTTTAGCTGTTATTATCCCTGAATCTTTTTCTATATGTTCGAGACCAATGTAAATTGAATCGGGATCCAATTCATTAACTTCAACTTGCTTTTTATCAATAACAATAACATCCCCCAACCGAACCTTCTCCCACTTACTCACCGAGCATCCCCCTCAGCTCCTGCATCTTCGATGCAATCTCGGCGTTCAGCTTCTCAAGCCGTTCGAGAATGACGGTTGGAGTGTCATAATCAACTTTCTCGTAAACAATCTCCTTGTAACGGTTGATCGACAGGTCATAGTCGTTCGCCGCAATCGAATCCTTGTCCACGAAGAAGCTCTGCTCCGTCCGCTTGCGGTTTTTCTCGGCCTCGAGGTTGTGGAAGCGGGCGAGGATATCCGGAATATCGTTCTCTTCGATCGGATTCCGCTTGTCGTCCAGCGAGAAGCCGTCCGCCTTCATGTCGTAGAACCAGACCTGGTCCGTGCCGCCGGCGTCCGTCTTCGTGAACACCAGAATGGCCGTGCTGACGCCCGCGTACGGTTTGAACACGCCGCTCGGCATGGAAATGACGGCTTCGAGCTTGTGGTTCTCCACCAGTTCCTTGCGCAGCGACTTGTGAGCCTTCGTCGTGCCGAACAGGACGCCGTCCGGCACGATCGCGGCGCAGCGGCCGCCCTTGCGGAGCATCCGAAGGAACAGCGCGACGAAGAGAAGCTCCGTCTTCTTCGTATTGCAGACGGCCTTCAGATTGTCGTGAATGCTCTCGGCATCGACCGTTCCCGTAAATGGCGGATTGGCGAGGATGATGCTGAACTCGGATGCGTGGTTGTTCTCCTTGGACACACTGTCCAGATAGTCAATCCTCGGATTCGTGATGGAGTGCAGCATCAGGTTCATGGCCGACAGGCGCAGCATCGTCCGGTCGGTATCGAACCCGGTCATGAGCGAAGACGCGAAATGTTCCCACTGTTCCGGTGTCATCCTGTTGCCATGGGTTTCGCGTATGTATTCCGCAGCGGACACAAGGAAACCGGCCGTCCCGCATGCGGGGTCACAGATCCGGTCGTCCGGCGTCGGCTTCAGCAGCCGAACCATCAGATCCCGGATATGTTTCGGCGTGCGAAATTGTCCGTTCTGGCCCGCCGTGGACAGCTTGCTCAGCATATATTCGTACAGGTCTCCCTGCATGTCGAGATCCTCGATGTCGTGCTCATACAGCTCGTCCAGTCCCGTGATGATTTTCTGCAGCACCTGCGGCGTAGGAATGAGGAAAATCGCATCCTGCATGTAACGGGAAAATGCCGTCGCCTGCTCGCCGCCGAGCGTCTTGATAAACGGGAACACCTTCGTGCTCACGATATCGTAAATTTCTCGCGGGTCTTTCGTCTTGAACTTGCTCCACCGCATGGATTGCCCTTCGGCATCCTGCGGAAAAATCTTCGGCACGGATTCCCCGGTGAGCGCCTCCAGTTGCTCGTTTTCCAGCTCCTTCTCGTCCAGGGAACGGATGAACATCAAGTACGTCAACTGCTCAATGACGGTAATCGGGTTGGTGATTCCACCCGCCCAGAGGTCTGTCCATATCTTGTCTACTTTGTTGCGAATTTCACCGGTCAGCATGGAAATATCAGCCTTTCTATCTTCTCTATCTTTTATTTTAGCATGAATCGTTAAAGTTACATATTTCTATATTATTTATCGACAAGACTCCGATGTAAAAAACTTTCCTTGCCCTTTATACGTCTAATTGTGCAAACAAGAATCCGGCAAAAGGAGCAGGGATGACGGGGATGCGCGCTGCAACGGGTGGATCAAGGCGGGAAATCATTTTGGGACGGATGTTGCTGTTAACGGTGTTGGCTGCCGTTCTGGTTCTGTCAGCCTGTGCGGACAAGGCCGGGAAAGAGGCAAACCCGGCTCAGCAGACAACGAATGTTTCGCAGGATGGGGAAAAGGGCGTCACCGATCCGTCATCTGACTCCACCCAAGGGGAAGACGAACGCCCCCTGTCTCCTTTCACCTACGAGATTTCCCGGTCGGCGGACGCGGACCCGGCGACATGGGAAAGGGGCATCCGCGATTATGTGCTGGCCGGCGAAACCCATGCGTACCATGTGACGTTCTCCCATCCTGTGGACCACGCGAGCGTCGAGTCACAGGGGCTCGTAGCTGAGGGGCTTGAGGTCGAATACGACTGGCATTCCGACAGCGCGGTGACGGTTCGCCTCAGATGGGAAGACACGGCCGCCACAGAAGAATACGGGGACTTCTACTTTGGGTTCGGCCATGCCCGTGCGGCGGATGGCCTGGCCCGGCCAGTGCAGGAAGACCACGGCATTTTCATACAACCAACCCGTCCCAAAACTTTTGCGTTCTTCGATCCGTCGACGGGCAATCGCGACACGTTCCTGAAATCCCTCATTTCCTACACCCGGCTCGACCGTTCCCCGTCCGGAAAAGATGTGCTGGCGGAAGAGACGGCGGCGAGGGAAAGTTTCTTTGTTTACCACTACACCCTCCTTGACCGGGAGGGTAACCGGCTCATGCTGCTCGATACGGCGTCGCCGGTTTGGCTTAGGGATGATGATGTTCTGCTCTATCGGAAGGACCGGTCCATCGTGCTTTACGATGTCGGAACAGGTCTGGAACAGGTGGTCTGGGCGGCATCGGCGCCGGTTGAATGGGTGTATTTCGACTACCATGCGCCTTCCGGCAAGCTGGTCGTGGTGACGCTGCACGAGAATGAGAAACGGGAGTTGGAAGGGGATCTGTACCTGCATGAGCAGGTGACGGATCGTGAGCCGCGGGTATTCCGCGATGTGTTCCGCGACAGTGGCCAATATATGGGGGTTTATCCCGAGGGCGTCAAGTTCATCGACGGTAACAAGCTGTTCGTCGAGTATATTGAAAATCGGGATACGTACCATCGGGAGCGGCGCGTGATGGACTGGACGACCGGGGAATTGATCGCCCTCGAGCCGGCGGACGATATGCTCCCGCTGACCCGGGGCAGTGTGCTGAAGCATGCCGAAGGCAAATGGCAGATCGTCGGATTGGCCGACGACGGCGCCCAACCGCTCGCAGTTGACGACGGGCAGTGGTATAGAGCGATACCGGTCAACGAGGACTGGGTGGCGCTGATCGCCGGCGGCGATGCCGCGGATTTGCTCCATGTGCCGACCGCTTCCATCCATGCCATGAAGGAGCGTCTGATGGTGCCCTTTCCCTGGAGCGGGGAAGCGGCGTACTCGATTCCGGAATTGAACAGGTGAGTGCTTATGGGTGTCACTTGCCGGAGGCCATATCGAAAAGCAAAGCCCGGTCCGCATCGGGACCGGGCCAGGCATGGGTTACATGACATTGAACAATACCGGAAGCAGGATCAACTGATTGATGACATGGGTGGAGATATGTCCGAGCATCGCATAGGCCAGTCCGTGTTTCCAGTACAGATAGCCGAATCCGATGCCTGGCAGAAAATTCAGCAGCATCGTGCGGGTGACGGTCACGGCGCTGAAACCGAACAGTTGCACAGCGGCAGGAAGATGTCCTGCTGCAAAAACGAATGCGGCAATGATGATTCCCGCGATATAGACGCCGCTGCGATCCGCGGATTTCATCAGCCGGCCGAGCAGCCAGACGATGACCGTCATGAGCCCGAACCGGAGAAGAATTTCCTCGATGACGCCTCCGTAGAGCACGCTCCCGAGAAAGTACAGCCAGGAAAACTCAAAACGATCCGGGAGCCCCAACGCTTCCGCGAATATCAGCTTTTCCGGAATGGCGATCAAGCCGGCCGACAACAGTCCGATGCCTGCCGCCGCAGCAATGCTTCTTCTGCTGACAACAAACGGTTTGTTCAGGTTGACTTTCGGTGAAGCCCACGCTCCCGCCAGGGTGGCAACACTCGCCCATGCCGCGGTCTGCAGCATGGCGAGCAGCACAAGCACTTGCTTCGAACCCAGTTGGGCGACGATCATAGCTTCCTGATCAGGGGTCAAGGTCATCGTCTGCTGCAATCCCAGTACGGCACCTGCCGCCAGTCCCAGCACCAATGCGGCGAACACTTTTTTCACAGTCAGCACCTCTTTGTCGTTGTCATAGGGTTATGGATGGTCAACTTTTCCAATCTCTCATTCGTCCGCATGGCTGACGGCAACGTCGTCACGAATGCCGACATCGCGCAGATAAATGGAGCCTGCGGCGGTTTTGTCAAATACGAGGCGGATCCGGCTGAGCCGCTCCGGCTGGAACGCCGGGTTGACGCGGCCGAAGTCGGACAGCCGGAATGCGAAGGTTTGAAATACCGGCTCCCTGGTCGGCATCAGCGACGTCAACGGCCATTTCACAATACCGCCTTCCAGCATCGGTAGCAAGCCTCCGGCGGCGCTCAGCGGCATGGAAGCGGTGTTGCCGTGCACATCCTCGACCTGTACGGTCAGATCCGTCATTTCTTCCCGCGCCTCCGACCGGTCCGCCACGGAGAAGACGATCGAGCCATCCGGCGGGACGGCAAGCCCGGTATCGGGCAGAACGATCGTATAGGAGGGCGTGCCGCGGGCCCGGTCCCGGTCCCATCCGAGGCGAACGGCGCTGTACGGACCGGGGGCGAATTTCATTTCGACCTTTTCTTCTTTCCATTCCGCCAGCTGCTCGCCAATCAGTTGACCGCCGGGCAGCGTGGTCGTGGTGAGATCGATATCTTCGTCGAAGGTGCTGACGAGCGTCGTCCGGGAATCCGCATAATCGTGGATGTACATCGTATCCGGCAGCCATTCCCTTGCGTGGCCGAGATCCTGGAAGATCGCGCGATATTCCGTCTTCTCGTACAAGGTTGCCTCGAGGAAGGACGAGATCAGCACCTTCGCCGCCTGCAGCTGCTCTTCCTGCGGGATCAGCTGGGCTCGGTTATACAGCAGGTTGCCGAGTCCCGGCGCATCGCTGCGGCCCCATACCGTGTTGAATTGTCCGTGATTGGCCCCGTAGATATAGACCGACGCTTTGAAATAGTCGCTGCCCGGCGTAAAGCCGATCCGGCTGTACTGTGCGGCTCCGGCGAAGGAACTGACATCCATGTCGTGGGAGCCTTGAAGGGCGAGGTAGTTCAGGTCGGTCAGCTCCGTCGGCCGGCCCGCCGGCTCGTATTGGCCGTCAGTGCCCGCCAGCGAGATGACGGATCGGATGCCGAAACCGTAATCGAACGCGATGCCGCCGTTCTCCGGCGATGCCGGCAGCCGGTTGTAAGCCGCCGCCACGGTCACCGCCTCGCCGCCGCGGGAATGGCCGATCAGCGCGATCCGGCTCATGTCCGCTTTGCCGTGGAACGGATTGCCTTCCGTCCCGTTCCATTCTTCCCACACCTTCAGGTGCTCCAGCATGAGCCAGCCGCGTGCCGGGTTTTCGTTCTCCAGCACGTTCAGCATGAACAGGTCGTCGAAGGGCGACGTATTGAGAAAATTTTCGTCGATCGACACGACGATATAGCCGCGGCTCGCCAGCAGTTCCCCCAGATAGGCATACCCCGGGTCCGAATAATCGGTGGCGAGATGATTGCCATGCACGATCATCACGAGCGGGAACGGCCCGTCGCCGTCCGGATACCAGACGAGCCCGTTCAACGGCATCGCTTCAGGTCCGAAGCCGAATGTCTTCGTACGGAGGGAGGACCAGTTCGCCACGAAGGCCGAGCCGTCCACCGGCTCCGTGATGAGCGAATCTTCCGCGTTGAAGACGGCGCGGTAGCTGTCCTTGCTCCCGTAGGTCAAGGTGCGCACCGGATACGGCCCCGGCTCCGCCGGATTGTCCAGCACGGCCGGGTAACGTTCAGTCGGCTTCGTGACCGACAGCCGGTAAGGCTTGGCCAGCTTCGCGCGCCCGTCATCGACCAGCCAGGTTCCGATGCCGATCGTCATCACGGCTGTCACCGCCGCGGCGATGCCGGCCGCCGTCTTCTTCAGCGTCTTCGCCTCGCGATACGCGCCCCGCATCCACCGGCACACAAGCGCACCCGACAAGGAGCAGCCCGCCAGTATGGACAAGGTGACGATCACCATCACCGTCATCGGGCCGATGAAGCTGATGAACAACAGGATGAAGGAAGCAATCGCCGGGCCGATGTACCTTGAAGGGATGCGCTTGGCAACATGCAGCAGGCCCGCGATACCGCCGCTGATCAGCGCGATGGCGAGCAGGAACACGGCGGTTCCGATCACGTAATCCCCCGGTCCCCGCGACCCGATCAGAAGATAGCTCTGGACGAGAAAAAGGATGCCGGCGGTTCCGGAGAGCGCGATCGCCGCCCCCTTCCATCCCGGAGACAGCGGAGGCAGACGCCGGACGGTCGTCATCAGCCGCTTCCGCCAGGTCCGGTTCATGACACGTTCAGAAAGCTTGGTTTCAGCCATTTCATGACCTCTCTCCCAGGTGAATGTTGCTGCCAAGCTCAGGATAGAATCCGTGTCTTTCCGCCTCCTGTCGCCTTCCTTAAATTATCCTTACATGGCAGGAGATCGGACGCGCGGTGCGAACATTACGAGGTGGTGAGGTGGTGCGGCGATGCGCAAAACGATACTGCTGGTCGACGACGAACAGGACATCGTGGACATGCTGAAACTATTTCTCGAGCCGGACTATGACGTTCTCGAAGCCTCTGACGGACAGGCCGCGATGGAGATGTTCGCCCGCGCGTCGATCGACCTGGCGGTGATCGACATCATGATGCCTTATGTGGACGGTTTCAAGCTCCTGCAATGGATACGGAAGTCTTCCACGATCCCCGTGATTGTCTTGTCGGCGAAAAATCAGGAAGCGGACAAAATTGCCGGACTTGGTCTCGGCGCGGACGATTTTATCTCCAAGCCGTTCAGTCCATTGGAAGTTGTGGCGCGAATCCAGGCGCATTTGCGGAGAACATATGAATTTAACGAAGCGGGTGCGGCGGGAACGGGGGCGAACGCGGTTGCCGCGGAAACAAGGCTTGGCGAGCTGGTCCTGGATCATGAAGCGTGCCTGTTGTACAAGCGGGGGGAGCCGATCGTGTTGAGCGCGATAGAATACAAGCTGCTGAAGCTGTTCATGAGCAAGCCGGGGCGCATTTATACGAAGAAACAAATATTCGAGCAGGTGTGGTCCGATTCGTATATCGCCGATGACAACACCATTATGGTGCAGATCAGCCGGCTCAGGGACAAGATCGAGGATTTGCCGCGGGAGCCCTTTTACATCCGTACGGTTCGCGGGCTCGGATACCGGTTCGCGAAGAAGGAAGAACTCAATGCGCCGTAAACCGAGAAAGCTGTCCGGGATGCTGCTCAGGAGCTATATCCTTTTTTCCCTGTCGCTTGGCGTAAGCTTCATCGTGTTGCTGCTGTTTTTCGTGGCGAGGACCAACGCGCGGATGCCCGCCGAAGATATGTCGCTGCTTCAGGCCCATGCCATCGCCCGTCCGGATCAGGCCGATATCCGGACCGATGCGATCGAGGCGGTGGATGGCTGGGTGGAAATTCTCGACGAGCAGCTGCGGATTCTGGAGGTCAGGGGGGAGAAGCGGGACGGTGCGGCGGCGGGCTATACGGAGCGGGAGCTGATCGCGCTGTTTCATGATACGGACGACAATCCGTTCTACGCGTCGATCGCGCCATTCCATACGAATGACGGAGAGCGCCGGTACGTCCTGGTCCGGCTGCCGAAACAGCATGTCCGGACGGATGTCGTGCTGAGCGAGATGACAGCGGCCAACTGGAACATCTTCTGGATCGCGCTGGCCGAGACGGGGGCGTTGTTCGTCCTGCTGTTCGGGCTCAACGTGTACGTGTACAGCCGCCTGACCGCGGTCAGATTGACCAACCCGCTCGGCGCGATTGCCGCGGGCATCCGCAGCATATCGGACGGGCGCTACCACGAACGGCTTCGCGTCGAAGCGAATTACGAGCTTGCGCAAATCCAGGAGAGCTTCAACAAGATGGCGGAAAAGCTGGAGCAAGCCGAAGCGGACAACCGGCGGATGGCCGAGAGCAAGCAGCGGATGCTCGTTCATATTTCGCACGATTTGAGGACGCCGATCACGACGATCCGGGGTTACGCGGAGGCGCTTCAGCACGGGGTCATCAAGGATGAAGCCGCGCGGCAGCGGACGCTCAGCCTCATCCACGGCAAGACGAAGCTGGTCTCGGAACTGATCGACGACGTGTTCGAGCTGGTGAAGCTGGAGGTCCCCGACTATCCCGTCGTCAGGACGACATGCGATCTGGCAGAGTTCACGCGCGAAATGGCTGTCGACCATTACGATCTGTTCGAGGAGAAGGGGATGGTGTTCGAATGCGACATCCCGGCGGACGAACTGCCCGTGCCGATTCATGCGAAACTGCTGTACCGGGCGGTTTCCAATCTGCTGGCGAACGCGCTGAAATACAACCAGCCGGGGACGCATGTACGGCTGTCGCTCATCGACGGGCCGGGTGAAGTGCGGCTTGAGGTCGCCGATAATGGCATCGGCATTCCCGCCGAACTGCGGGCCCGTGTGTTCGAGGCGTTCGTCCGCGGTGACGCTGCGCGCAAGAGCGATGGCGGATCGGGGCTTGGCCTGACCATCGCCAGACATATCGCGGAGAAGCATGGCGGCAGACTCGAGCTCGACAGCGGCGGCCGTTGGACGCGGTTTGTGCTGACATTGCCGAAGGCGGGGGAGACGGCTGCGTCCATGGGCGGCATCAGCGCGGCGGAGCGGAGAAGGTAAGGGACTATTTTCGCCTGACGCTGTAATAGCGCAGCCCCGCCGGGATTCCCCGGACCTCCAGGACACCTGCATAGATAAGCTCTCGCAGCCGGTATTCAAAATAGGCGTCACCGATGTCCTGTTCGCAATGGCCGATGGCCGCCCCGACCATGCGTGCGGCTTTGACAAACCCGCCGGCATCGGCAACGTTCGTCACCTGTTCCAGCATCTCCAGCAGGTACGGGTCAAAATGATCCGCCGGAACCTCCCGCACCGCGCCGTCCCGCCAGATGCGCAGCACGCCGCCCTGTTCCGCGATCGCTGTCCACTCTTCCGCAAGCCGCCGGATGTCGCCGGCGGACAGCCGGCTGCCGTGTTCCGCTTGCAGGAGCGCTTCCCGCAGCTTGTCCGGCACGATTTCACCGGATCGTCTGTAGGTTTCGGAATGATCGGGACGCTTGTCGAGCGTATCGCAGATCGCGCAGGCGTCGCATACGCGGATGGCGTTGGGCTTATGGCGGAGCAGATGCAGCGCGTACCGCATGCCCGTCTGCTCATATACGCTGCGGCTGGCCCAGACGATGATTTCCGCCTGCTCCGGAATTTGATCCAGTTTCCGGAGCAACGCGTCGTATTCTGCTTCGGAATCCGCGTCATCCTCAAGCGCGGCCGCGATGTTGTGCTTGAACCAGTCGCGCCGCGCCTGCCGGCCTTCCGGCGTGTCGAGGCCCCCGATCGGGCCGATGGCGTAATTGTCATTCAGCGTGACGATCTTGTGCGTATCTGCCCGGCCAAGCTCCCGCAGCGCCAGCTTCATGCTGCCTGCGAAGGATTCGCCCGTCACGATGTGGACATGGGTGCAGCCGGGATCCGGATCCCAGGAAAGCTTGCGATCATCGTACGTCATCAGCCGGTCGTACAGCTCCATCAGTCCGGCGGCGGCGCCTTCAGGGGACGCCGTCTGTTCTTTCAGCAGCCGGATCTGGTGCAGCACAAGCCGCAGGATCGACTTCGCGTTGTCGGGGCTCAGACGATCGACGGCTTTTTTGATGTCCATGATTTCGTTCATCCGCTCCAGCCTCCTCTTATAAAGGATCTTACCCGTTCGCATCCCCCAAGACAAGACGAGAAGCCCTGCACATCCGTACAGGGCTTTGCTCGACGGCGACTGTTTATTGCTTCGCTCTCAGCGGCTTTAACGCCGCGCTCCAGGCGATCAGCTGATTCAGCATTTCGTTCACGGTCTGCCGGTGCCGCTCGGCCGGCTTGAAGACGGTCATGTTTTCGAAGTCGGTGAACAGGGACAGCGTCGGATGCGTCCGGACGTCCGCGATCATCAATTCGCCCAGTATGCCCCGCAGATGCTCCGCCGCGCGCGCGCCGCCCGTGGAGCCGTAGCTGACGATGCCCGCCGCCTTGTTGTTCCACGCCTCGCGGGCAAGGTCGAGCGCGTTTTTCAGCGCCCCCGTGATGCTGTGGTTGTATTCCTGCACGATGAAGACAAACCCGTCGAGGCTGAACAGCTTCTCGTTCCATCTGGAAACGGCGGGATCCGCATCGTCCGTCGTGCCGAGAAAGGGCAGATTGTAGTCGGCGATATCCACAATCTCATACTGTGCGTCGCCGCGCATGTCGGCGATGCCTTTGACCCATTCGCCCACCTGCGGGCTGACCCGGCCTTCCCGCGTGCTGCCCAGGATGATGCCGATGTGCAGTTTGTCGTTGGACATTGTATTTCTCTCCCTCCGAATGTGATATCCCGCCATGCTTGAGAAGAAGGCAGTTTCTTGAAAGCTGGTATAAAATAACATACCTGATGACCGGCGGAATTATGCAAGGCGCTCTGCCGCCGCACCGGCCGAATGTGGTGGAGATGAAGGGTGGGAGCATACCGGGATGGCGCAATGTGAAGAAAAAATAGCAGGCGCATCGGAAATTTGGGACACCGCCGATGAATTGCCCGGTCGGTGTTCGTCAATACAGGTGAACGGCTCCAGTATAAAGGAGGTGAGGAACCATGAAATGGGCAGTCCGCATTCTGCACATCGTGCTTGTTCCGCTCATGGGGTTCGCCGGCTTCTTCAAGCTGTTGTCCAGCGCGGAGACGATCAGGGAAATCTATACCGATCCGCTTCAATTGATCGGTTACAGCGTCGGGTTTATTTATGCAATCGGGTTTTTCGAATTGCTTGCGGCAATCGGCTTGATTGTCGGGTTGTGGAGAGCCGCGATCGGCTACGCTTCTCTCGGTGTCATTTTCATCATTCTGCTGGGGGCGGTCGGGTCGAGTCTGATCGCAGGCCTGTACGCCGAGGCTGTCTCGCCGTTTATCGTAATGCTTCTCACCGCCCTGGTGTTCCTGGGAAACCGATATGTGTCGAATCACTCGCGAAGGAGCGCCGGACTCTCGCGGCAATGACATCGGCGGATTACATTTTTAATTAAATAAAGGAGCGATAAACCATGATACAAAAACTCGGTCAAGTCATGTTGTACGTCAACAATCAGGATCAGTCGAAGGCTTTCTGGACAGAGAAACTGGGGTTCAAGGTCAAAGCGGAAGAGGACAACGGCGAGGGCATGCGGTGGATTGAAATCGCCCCGCCGGGCGCGGACACGACCATCGTGCTGCAGAACAAAGCGTTCGTCGCCAAAATGCATCCCGAACTGAATCTCAGTACGCCGTCCCTGATGTTCTATACGGACAATGCGGAACAACTGTACAATGACTTGAAAGGCAAGAACGTCAAGGTCGGAGATCTCGTGGAGATTCCCGGCGGCAAGGTATTCAATTTCGCGGATGAGGAAGAGAACTATTTTGCCGTGATGGAGAGAAAGTAAGGTTCGATTTAAAAAGCGGCGGAGGAGCCTCAACAGGTCTTCCGCTGCTTTCAGTTTTGGCCGGCGACATCAGATGCGGCGCGTCTTGTCCGGATATTTTTGGAGTGTCATCCGAAGCCGAAAGCTATATCTGGTCGGATTCGGTGACGGCGGAGCTGGCCAAGCTGATGAAAGATTTCCACGATGCGACGGAAGGATTTGCATCAACCGCGCATTCCCCTCGCGGATTCGCTTTCTGTGCGCCCTGTTGTCTGACCGCGCCGCAGCCGGCGACCCGGCCTTTTTGAAAATGGTGGAGGAAGGCCATCTGGATCATTACAGGAAGGAAGTGGACTTCCTTGAGCGGCACTTTGACGACTGGATGCGGACGAATGAAAGGAGTTAATCCCTCTTCAACCGCTCCGCCTGCCGGGCAAGCACCTGAATGGAGCGTTCGATGTAATCGAGGATGAGCCGGAGCTCGTCCGTGCTGTAACGGGAGAACAGCTCGGCCATCTCCTCGCCGAGGGGGCCGAAGACGCCCGCGAGCGGATGGAGATTTTCCGGGATCGGCTCGACGTAGACGATGCGCAGGTCGTTCGGGTCCTTCGCCCGGCGGACGAAGCCAGCTTTCTCCAGCCGGTTGATCACGCTGGTGATGGCGCCGGTCGTCAGCCCCGTGAGCTCGGCGAGCTGTCCGGCCGTCGCCCGGCCCATGCCGAGCACAATGTCCAGGCATTTGTGGTCGGTGATGTTGAGGCCCAGATATTTGGCCGCCGCCTGGTGGAAGAAGACGGTCTGGGTCGACAGCCGCCGGGAAGCTTCCAGCAGGGATTCGAAAAGTTCCGGCGGAACAAATTCGCGATGATTCATGGACGATCCATCCTCCGATCATGGCAATGGTACCCCGACCGAAGTCCAGATTCAAGACCGGGCTCTGGCCGGTATTGACAATTCGCTCGTTGTGCGTAAGATGGAGTTAGATATCTTAATTATTAAGATATAGCAAACCTTCACCGGATGCAAATCCGGCAACCTGCGGCGTAATATCTTAATTATTAAGATAAATGCCGGGTTGACTGCATTCTCAAGGAGGAGATCATGACCATGGAAAACAGGAAAGCGATCATCATCGGCTGCGGCATCGCCGGGCCGGCCGTTGCCATCTTCCTGAAGCGGGCCGGGTACGAGCCTCACATCTACGAGGCGCAGCCGGGCCATGACGATTACACCGGCCTGTTCCTGAACGTGGCGCGCAACGGTCTGCGCATCCTGCGCGAGCTGGGCGTGGAAGGCCGCATCCGCGAAGAAGGCATCGAATTGCGCGCCATGAACTTCCACAGCGGCAGCGGCAAGTGGCTGGGCAAGATCGAGGACCCGTCCGGCGAGCCGCAAGGGTTCACGGTCAAGCGGGGCTTCCTGCACAAAGTGCTGCGCGAAGCGGCGCAGCAGGAAGGCATCCCGATCGAATTCGGCAAGCGGCTGGCCAATCTGCACATCGCGGGCGACCGGGTGACCGCCCTCTTCGACGACGGGACGTCCGCGGAAGGCGATCTGCTCGTCGGCTGCGACGGCATTCATTCGCGCACGCGCAGGCTGATTCTGCCCGGCGCCCCGGAGCCGGATTACACGGGCCTGATCAGCTTCGGCGGCTTCGCGCGCGGCGTCGACATCCCGCACGAGCCGGCCCAGCACATGGTGTTCGGGAAGAAGGCGTTCTTCGGCTACCTGGTCAAGCGGGATGGTGAAATCTACTGGTTCGGCAATCTCGACTATCCGGGCAGACCGTCGCGCAAGGAATTGCAGTCCATCCCGCAGGCGGAGTGGCGCCGGGTGCTTGACGACCTGTACCGCAACGAGATTCATCCCGTTCCGGACATCATCCGGGCGACGAAGAGCGAGATCGGCGTCTATCCGATCTACGACCTGATGTCCGTTCCCTCCTGGTACAAGGGACCGGTCGTGCTCATCGGCGACGCGATTCACGCGACCTCGCCCAACGCGGGGCAGGGCGCATCGCTGGCGCTGGAGGACGCGCTGGTGCTTGCCCGCTGCATCCGGGACAACCGCAGCCCGGAGGCTGCGTTCCGGCAGTTCGAACTGCTGCGCCGGGAACGGGTGGAGAAGGTCGTCAAATATTCGAGAACCATCGGCCAGCGCAAACATGCGACGAATCCGGTGCAGGTCTTTTTCCGCGATCTGATGCTGCCGTTCTTCCTGAAGCAGGCGAGCCGTCAATCCAACGCCTGGCTGTACGATTACCGCGTGGATTGGCACGACAAGGTGCCGGTGTGAAGCGCGGCGGAAGGAGGCGTTAAGGAGGCAGTCCGGTGTTTGAAACCTTTTCCGCGCTTGAAGTTTTGCTGCTCATGGGACTGTCGATCGCCGGGGTCATGGCCGGAATCGCGGCGAACGGGTTGAAATATGCGGTGTTCCGGCCATCCCCTCATCCGCTCTGGAGGCGGGCGGCGCACATCGGTTCATGGGCGGGCATCCTGCTGGTGATCCTGTGGGGTGCCGTCACGGCGGCGGTTTATTTTGCGCTGGGTTGGGCATTCGTCATGGACCGCGTCGTCGTCATGCTGCCGCTCCTCGCGCTGCCGGCGCTGCTCGTCGCCGCACGCGCGCTGCCCGCGCTGAGAGGGGACAAGGCGATGACGCCGGAGGCCGCGGCGAACGTTGCGGCAGCCGTGCACACGATGGCAGCCGGCACGCTGCTCGTGCTGTACCTGGTATGGTTCGATATCCCCTCCGTCCCGGATCTGCGGGAATCGACGATGTACCTGGCCATGCTGGCCGGAACCGCGGCGCTCTTGCAGCTGTACCATCGGCGGCGCGTCCGGACCATCGAGGCCCGGGGGCGCGGCTATCTGGCGATGGCGATCCGCAGCGCCGCGTTCACGCTGTCGGCCGTCGTCCTGCTGATGGCATGGTTCCTGTGGTCGATGGAGCGCAGCAAATTTCCCGCGTCCATGTCCATGCTCCACCCCGAGACGTTCGAATATGGCGGAGGTGCCGTGCCTGCCGGAGCGGTGTCGTCAGCGCATCATGATCATCATGCCCGCCATGCCGTTGCGTCCGCGGCCGGCAGCGCGGCGATCAGCGTCACCGATCTGACCGGTCCGCGGACCGGCGAGCCTGACGCGCGGTTCACGCTCGTCGCGCAGAAGCAAATGATCGAGCTTGCCTCGGGACACACGGTCGAAGCGTGGACGTTCAACGGCCAGGTGCCGGGCCCGCAGCTCGTGGTCCGCGAAGGCGATCTGGTCGAAGTGGAGCTCATCAACAAGGACATTGAGCTTGGCGTCACGGTGCACTGGCACGGCGTCGATGTGCCGAACGCCGAAGACGGGGTGGCGGGCCTCACCCAGAACGCCGTCATGCCCGGTGAATCCCATACGTACCGCTTCGTCGTGAACGAGACGGGCACCCACTGGTACCACTCCCATCAGGCTTCCTCGGTCCAGGTGGCGAAAGGGCTGTTCGGCGCCTTCATCATACTGCCGAAGGACGGCGCCGAAGCGGGCGGCGGGACGGCGGATGTCACGATTTTCTCCCACGACTGGGAGACGCCGGACGGGACGCGGACGGTGCTGCATTTGCCCGGGCCGGCGTCCGGCGGGCAGCGGATCATCCCGCCCGGCACGGAAGTGCGGCTCCGGCTCGTCAACAGCGCCAGCTACACGAAATTGTTCTCGCTCCACGGAACGCCTTTCCGGGTATCCGCGATCGACGGCTGGGACATCCACGAACCGGAAGCCGTCACCGGCATGCGGCTGAAGATCGGAGGCGGCGGCCGGTACGACGTGACGTTCACGATGCCGGACCATCCGGTCGCCTTGACGCTGGACGGGCGGGAACCCGAGACCACGATTATATTCAGCAAAGACGGGCAAGAAGCGGCGGATATCCGGACGGGAGGCCCGATCCTGGACCCGCTGGCATACGGCTCGTACGCCCCGGCGCCCATCGACGGCAATGCCGTGTTCGACCGGGAGTTTCTGATGGTGCTCGACCAGATCTACCTGGGGCATTATAATGGACACTCGAACACGCTCTGGGCCATCAACGGGGAAGTGTTCCCGCGTACGCCGACGTTCGTGGTCGAGGAAGGGGATCTGGTCAAAACGCGCATCGTCAACCGGACGTTCTCGGATCACCCCATGCATCTGCACGGCCACCATATGGTCGTCCTGAGCCGGAACGGCAAGCCGTACAAAGGCAGTCCGCTCGTGCTCGACACGCTGCTCGTGGATCCGGGCGAAACGTATGAGGTGGCGTTCCGCGCCGACAATCCGGGCATCTGGATGGACCACTGCCATATCCTGGACCACGCGGCATGGGGGATGTCGATGCATTTGACGTACGCCAATGTCACGACCCCTTATACGGTCGGCGAGGCTTCGGGGAATCATCCGGAATAGAGGTGGGCTTGTGAACATCATCGAACTGAGCTTGCCGTTCGAATTGAACGGTCAAACCGATGTCATCTATCCGAGTCTGATCGCGGCGGATCATGTGCTGGCGCTGGTGGATGCCGGGTATCCGGGCTTTCTGCCGCGCATCGAGCAGGAGATCGCAAGACACGGCTATGACGCGCGGAATCTGACCCACGTCATCATGACGCATTACGATATCGATCACATCGGGGCACTGCATGACCTCAAAGCCAAATACCCCGGGGTCCGGATCATCGCCAGCGAGCGGGAAGCGGGGGCCATCAGCGGCGAGCGGAAGTCGGAGCGGCTGATCCAGGCCGAGAACATGCAGCAACATCTGCCCGAGGAGCAGCAGGAGTTCGGCCGCTGGTTCATCCGGCAGCTGGAGAGCTTGAAGCATGTGCCCGTTGACGAAACGGTGCGCGACGGCGACGAGCTGTTCGACGGACGGTGCCGCGTCATCGCGACGCCCGGTCATACGCCCGGACATATCTCGCTGCATATTCCCGAATTGAACAGCGTGATTGCCGGCGATGCGGCGGTGAACGAGAACGGACGGCTCGCCATCGCCAATCCGCAGTTCTGTCTCGATCTGTCCGGCGCGGAGCAATCGCTCGGGAAGCTGACGGCACTGCGCGCGGCTCATTATTACTGCTACCACGGCGGGAAGCTGGATATGGCCTGACAGAACGTCCCCCGGCCGAATGCGCGGCCCGGGGGACGTCTTCTTTATCGGAGCGCGCACTCCTCGTCCCGGATCGTGGCGATCGGGTGCAGGAAGGCGTGATCGAACGGCGCGAGCGGAAGGCCCGTTTTCACCTTGCGCGGCCAATCCGGATTGACGAGGGCGCTCGTCCCGATCGCCGCGAGGTCGGCATCGCCGTCCGCCAGCAGGCGCTCCGCCCGTTCGGGTTCGCCCAGCTTGTCGTTGGCGATGACGGGCAGGCCGCCATAGGTCTTGGCCAGCGCGGCGAGTGTCGGCCCGTCTTCTCCAAAGGCCGGGCGGAACGCCTTGTACTCGGTGGTATGGATATAGTCGGCCTTCGCCGCGGCGAGTGCGGTGAAGATGATCCGGGCGTCCTCGAGGCCGTTCCGCCATTTGTGGTCGAAGTCATTCACCTTGCCCTGGGAAATGCGGACGCCGACGACGAAGTCCGGTCCGACCGCATGTCGGATCGCTTCCAGCACCTGCACGGTCAGGCGGACGCGGTTGGCGGCGGGGCCGCCGTATTCATCCGTCCGCATGTTGATCCCTTCGCTCAGAAACTGATCCAGCAGATAACCGTTCGCCGCATGCACCTCGACGCCGTCGAACCCGACTTGCTTCGCTCTCCGCGCGGCCGCCGCGAACCCGCTGATGACGGCATCGATCTCTTCGCGCGTCATTTCGCGGGGGACGGCGAACTCGCCGCTGCCGCCGTGCTCCTCAAGCTGCCTGCCCTTCGGCTTCACCGCCGAAGGCGCGATCGCCTCCCGGACGAACCGGTTGTACTGCACGAGCGCGCCGGCATGCATCAACTGGCAGATGATCCGGCCGCCCGCGCGATGCACCGCTTCGACCACCGGACGCCACGAAGCCGCCTGCTCCTCGTCGGCGATGCCGGGCTGGTTCTCGTACGCCTGGCTGTGCGCCAGGTCGGGATACGCGCCCTCCGTGATGAGCAGGCCGAACCCGCCCTCGGCAAACCGGGTATAGTACCGGACCATCCGGTCATTCGCGAGGCCGGACGGCTCCGCGATCGTGCGCGTCATCGGCGCCAGCGCGATCCGGTTCGGCAGGGACAGCGGGCCGAGCCGGTATGGTGCAAAGAGATGCGCGTCATGCATGGTGATCGCTCCTTCCTGAAAGCGGAATGTTGGTTGCGATTGTATTGTAATGCTCTGCATCCATGTCGTAAAATGATGAGTATAGATAGAATCATCAAAATTTTTGATAGTCAAAATGTGCGGTGAGAAGCTCATGGAACTGACGGATCTGAAGGTTTTCCTGGTGGTTGCGGAGGAGGGCAGCGTGTCCGCCGCGGCGCGGCGATTGGACTATGTGCAGTCGAACGTTACGACCCGGCTGCGGAAGCTGGAGTCGGAGCTGGGCGCTCCGCTGTTTCATCGGCATCCGAAAGGGGTTGTGCTGTCGGAACGGGGGATCATTTTCCGCGAGTATGCCCTGAAAATTCTGCAGCTGGCGGATGATGCGGTCAACGCGGTGCGGGAGCGGGAGGAACCGGCCGGCACGCTCGCGATCGGCGTCGTCGAGACGGTCGCGTCCGCGGGGCTGCTGCGCGTGCTGTCCGATTTTCAGGCCCGCTATCCGCACGTCTCGCTCTCTCTGGTGACGGGGACGTCGCCGAATCTGCGCGCGAAGGTGCTGAACTATGAGCTGGACGGGGCGTTCGTCACGGGCGAGATCGGCTCGCCCCTGCTGGTGTCCGAATACGAGATTCGGGATGTCGTCGGGCTGGTGACGCACAGCGGCGTGGAGGAGATTTCAACCTCGGATCTGTCCCGGGTGACCTGGGTGGTGTTCCAGAAGGGATGCCCGTTCCGCGCGTTGACGGAGGCGTGGCTGGAGAGCGCGGGCCTGAAGCCGGCGCAGGTGATCGAGACCGCCACGCTGGAAACGATGCTGGGCTGCGTGCGGTCCGGCCTGGGAGCGACGCTGCTGCCCGTCTCCGCGCTGCCGCAGGAAGACGGGCAATTGCGCGTGCTGCCCGTTCCCGAGGCGTACTGGTCCATGACGACCCGGCTGATCCGCCGCCGGGATCGGTTCGTCAGCAAGGCGTTCACCGCCTTCGTCGAGCGGCTCAAGGCGCACGGGTTTGGTAAGTAGAGGGGGCATAGCATCAAGTCCTATGTGGAGATGTTGGTTTTTTGAACAGAGTTAGTCCATTAGCATTAAAAACTATTTACAGCACATAGTGGATGTGAGAACATGTGTATATATTTGGAAAATGGGTAGAATTAGCAACTTTGTATAGATTGCAAGGAGGAGTTTTTGATGAAGAAAATACTAATTAGCCACTCCAATAATATCGAATACGATGAAGATACTGTCAGATTCAATGGGAAAGAAGTTGCTGATTATGAAGATATGAGTCCAAAAGAATATGCATACGATAAATTAAGAAAGTTTTACAGTACATATTTATCAAATCAATTCGAGAATCTAATAGTTTTAACAGGATCAGGCTCATCAATTGGCATAGGTGCTGATACGAAAAAAGGCAAGACGATGAAAGAACTATGGGAGACTGTAACCGAGGAAATTGGGAAAGAGGAATTTTCTCGCTTTTGTGAGGCCATAAAATTTGACGAAAGCAATCCTGATCTAGAGGCATTGCTCTCAAGGGCAATTAGTGCTCAGGATTTTGTTCCCCGTAATGTAGAAGGAATGATTAGGAGAATCCAAAATATTATTAAAGAAGAATGCACACTAATTCTTCCAGAGAACTCTCATCACGAATTGTTTCTAAAGAAACTTACCTCCAGAAAGCTAAAGTACCCGCGTTTAAAAATTTTTACACTTAACTATGATACATTATTTGAACAAGCTGCAAGTCGATGTGGGTACACCATAATTGATGGATTCTCGTACTCATTCCCAAGACGATTTAATGGAAAATACTTTGACTATGATATAGTTGTCCGTGAGAACAGCAGAATTAAGACAGAGGAAAATTACGCGCCAAGAGTATTTCATCTTTATAAGCCGCATGGCTCTCTGGATTGGGAGAGAGAAGGAGAGTTCATAAAAAAATCTGAGAACCCCTCTAATCCAGTGATGATTTTTCCTCAATATAGTAAATTTGAATCCTCCTATGAACAGCCATTTTTTGAAATGATCGCTAGATTTCAGCAGGCATTACGAAGGGAAAATGTTTTGCTAATTTGTATTGGATTTAGTTTTTACGATAAACATATATCTTCAATAATCCATGAAGCATTGGATATCAATAATAGTGTTACTTTACTGGTGGTTACACTTGACATAGATAAAAATCCGAGTTTAGAAAGATTAAGACAAAAGGCTGAGAAGAACAACAACGTTATTTTAATCGAAGAGAAGTTTAAGGATTTTGTCGAGAATTATCCTTTTATTGAACTTTATGGAGAATAAGGTGATCCTGTGAGACCCACTCCATTTGATCATAATTATTTTATTGGATATGTCAGTCAAGTTAATCCTCAATTTGTAAGAATCCACTTTCCTTCATCAGTTCTTCTTAATAAATTTATTTTTTCCGGAGAAGAATTTAATGGAGGACTAGTGGGGAACTTTATTGTAATTGAAGGTGATAATTTTGGGTTTATAGGAAAGCTACTAGAATTGAGCTTACCAGAAAAGGAACGACTAGATTTGAATGAAAAGGCTTTTCAACTTGCGGATTTCCATCCAACAGCTAAAGCGGAAGTATTATTGAGTTTTAATTATTTTGATCCGCTTTCAGTTTCTAAAGGGTTAGACTGCTATCCCAACATTGGTGCTAAAGTATTTGTTTGTTCATCTTCGTTTATTCAAGATTATTTTAAACGGTTTGGGTTAAAGGAAGATGAGGATAGTACGCCATACATTAAGCTTGCTACCTTAACTTCTAACATCGGTACTGAAGTTACTGTTTCTCAGCAAGCCATATTTGGCAGGCATTGTGCTGTTGTAGGAACTACAGGAGGTGGGAAAAGTTGGACAGTTGCAAAACTAATTGAAGGAATAAAGAATAATAACAACAAAGCCATCTTAATTGATCCGACTGGAGAATATGAGAATATTGTAGACAGTAGTGTTGTCTCTGTCGCTCTTGCTCAAGACGTTTACTTTCACTATAGCAAACTTAAAAATGAGGACCTGTTTTTTTTACTACAACCTGCAGGAAGGGTTCAACTCCCCAAACTGATGGAAGCTGTTAGATCACTAAAAATGGTCTCTTTAGATCAAAATGGGGAACTTTTAGACTACATTGACAACGGGTATTTGGTCAAGCAAGGGCGTTTAAAGCGACCGATTGAAAAATTTTATTATAATAATTTCAAAAAGATAGAAACTGGTTTTTTGGATTTCGATATAAAGAAACTGCCTCAACAGATAACTTATGAATGTGTGTTTGATACAGATAGGGTGGATACCGGGAGATTTGGTCCACGGAATGAAGCTGATGTTTCTAATTGTGTTAGTCTAATTTCCCGAGCTAATAATCTTTTAAATACATTTAATAGCATTTTTGGATTCGACGAAAAAGCTGACCAAGACAACGACTTAACTAAAGTTATAGATACGTTTATTAATAACTCAACTTTCGCACCTTGAAAATTACTGCTAAGCCTTGATATGACTAGGATTTCTTATTGAAAAATCTCGTTCTTGACAGAAAAACACCTTTCCGTTTGGTAAAATGGAAGTGGATAGTCTTCCCATCCCAAACAGAAAGGTGCGTAACTCTATGGTACAACACAAC
>NZ_QEWA01000054.1:0-49833 GCF_003390775.1 Thermobacillus sp.
CGGCGATCGCCCCCGGCTCCATCGCCGCGATCAGCCCGTTCTCCCCGTGCACGATCTGGCCCCCCGCCGCCCGGTAGTCGGTGACGAGGATCGGCAGGCCGAGCATTTTCGCTTCATCGACCGCAATCGGCTTCCCCTCGAACCGCGACGGCTGCACATAGATGTCCGCCTGGCGCATGTACGGGTACGGATTCGCCTTTACCCCGAGCAGGATAAATTGCTCCTCGAGCCCCCGCTCCCGGATCAACTTCGTCAGCCGCTCCCGCTCGTCGCCTTCGCCGAGCACGAACCAGCGCACCCGCCGCCCCTGCTCCGCCAGCAGCTTGCAGGCGTCGATCGCCATATCGAACCCTTTCTGCGGATGGAGACGCCCGGCGGACACGATGATTGTCTCGCCTTCCCGCCGCCCGTACAGGTCGCCTGTCTCCGCCTCCGCCATCCGCCGGATCGTTCCGGGGGAGACGATGTTGTGAATGACGCGGATTTTGTCCCGGTGCCGGGGAAAACGCATCTTCAGCACCGCCGCGCACTCCTCCGACACCGTTACGAGATGGTCCAGCCTCCCGAAGTACGGGTCGTCGAACGCCGGGTCCATGCCGAGCCGGTCGTAATCGATGTGGATCCACCCGATCTTCCGCTCCGCCTTGACCTTGTCCAGCACATAATAGATCGGCCCCCGCTCGAGGAAGCCGATCGCGCAGTCGTACCGCTTCGCCGGTGAAGGCAGGCACCAGGCCATGTACCGCCAGATCCGCTGGTCGCTTCGCGCCGGCAGCGGTTCCGTCCGGATGATCGCTCCCGCGATCAGGCGCGCAAGGGCATGGTCGGGCCGGCCCGAGCGCAGCGCCTTGCCCAGCGCCCGCTCGATCGGCATGTCGAACAGCCGGTAGGCGCACGGCTCCTCCAGCACCCGGACCTCCGGCGGCAGGCTGGCGAGAAACACCCCTTCCCGCTTGAACAGTAGCAGATCGACCTCGTACTTGTCGTAATCGAGGGCGCCGAGCAGCGAGACGAGCGCCCGTTCCGCGCCGCCGCAATGCAGATGATTCATGACGAACAAGAGGCTTGTTTTCCGCTTCCGGCCGTCCATTCCGATTCTCCTTCCAGCAGCGCTTCGAACTTGCGCACTTCGTCTTCCGTGCCGAGCGGTTCAAGCGCCAGATTCCGCCTGAGCCGCTCCGTCAGCGCCGGATCGTCCATCAGCCGCGCGATTCCCCCGGCGATCGCCCCCGGCTCCATCGCCGCGATCAGCCCGTTCTCCCCGTGCACGATCTGGCCCCCCGCCGCCCGGTAGTCGGTGACGAGGATCGGCAGGCCGAGCATTTTCGCTTCATCGACCGCAATCGGCTTCCCCTCGAACCGCGACGGCTGCACATAGATGTCCGCCTGGCGCATGTACGGGTACGGATTCGCCTTTACCCCGAGCAGGATAAATTGCTCCTCGAGCCCCCGCTCCCGGATCAACTTCGTCAGCCGCTCCCGCTCGTCGCCTTCGCCGAGCACGAACCAGCGCACCCGCCGCCCCTGCTCCGCCAGCAGCTTGCAGGCGTCGATCGCCATATCGAACCCTTTCTGCGGATGGAGACGCCCGGCGGACACGATGATCGTCTCGCCTTCCCGCCGCCCGTACAGGTCGCCCGTCTCCGCCTCCGCCATCCGCCGGATCGTTCCGGGGGAGACGATGTTGTGAATGACGCGGATTTTGTCCCGGTGCCGGGGAAAACGCATCTTCAGCACCGCTGCGCACTCCTCCGACACCGTTACGAGATGGTCCAGCCTCCCGAAGTACGGGGCGTCGAATGCCGGGTCCATGCCGAGCCGGTCGTAGTCGATATGGATCCATCCGATCTTCCGCTCCGCCTGCACCAGATCGACGCAGAAATAGGTCGACGTCTTCTCCAGGAAGCCGACGGCCGCGTCGTATCGGCCGGGGACGGCGGACGCCAGGGCCCGGCGCAGGTAACGCCAGCCGTATTGCTCGCGCACAGACGCCGTGCTCCCGATCCGGCTGCGCGCCGCATACAGGAGGCGGCTGGCCGCAAGCCCGGGGTCGCCCGCGCGCAGCGACGACAGCACGGAGCGCAGGACGGGCTGCCGGAACCGCTCGTAGCGACCGGGCCAGGGCAGCACGCGCACTTCCGGCGGCAGCAGGTCCATGAACAATCCGCCGTGATCGAGCAGGAACAGATCAACCTCGTACCGGCCGTAGTCGAGCCGGCCCAGCAAATTGACGAGGGCCTTCTCTCCGCCGCCCGCGGCGAGACTCGGCATGATGAACAGCAGCTTCTTCTTGTTCACGGCAGCCGCGCCCCTCATGCCAGATCGGCCAGATAATCGGCCGACCTGCGCGACATCGCCTGGATGCGCGGGATGACGTCCGCCAGACGGCCGCGAAGCGCCTCTTCTTCCGCGACCGCTTCCTTGAAAGCTTCGATCAGCGCGGCGGCGGGGTTCGCCGCCACGCGGGTGTCGATCACGAGCCGCTCCCGGCCGAACAGATCGCGCGCGATGCCTTTCGACTTCGCGCTGTATCCGAGCACGATCGTCGGCACGCCGCTGGAATAGGCGGCGATCGTCGCGTGCGTCCGGGCGCCGATGAAGAAGCGCATGCGCGCGATATAGCCTTTCACCTGCATGGCGTTCAGATCGCCCGGCAGAAGCAGCACCCGCCGCGACGCCTTGAATTCCTCATACAGCGGCCGCAGCGTGTCGAGGTCGCTGTTGCCGTGCTCGATCACGTGCGGCGTAAGCGCGATCGCCGAATCCGTCGTCTCCAGCACATGACGGATCAACCCGCGCACGGCCTCCAGCGCGGCCGGGTTGCGCCCCGCGACGAGCGGGCTCATGTTGACGCCGATCGTGTCGCCTTCCTTCCAGCCCGGCGGCAGCGGAAGCCGGATGCCCGGAAGCGTGAACGCCGGGTCGGCGACCAGTCGGACATTGTCCAATCCGCAGTTCCGCAGCACATCGTATGTCAGCGTCTCCCGCGCCAGAATGAGGTCGAACCGCCGCAGATCCTCCAGTTTCCGCTCGGACAGATCCTCCTCGCCGATGGAGCAGCACCAGAGCACGAGTTTGCGGCCCATCTTTTTGACCCGGCGATCGACTTCGTACCAGCCCGGTTGTTCACCGTAGCAATAGTTGTCGCCGCCGATCGACAAGCAGACGTCCGCGTCCTTGATCCGCCGGATGACGTTGAGGTGGATGCGGCCGAGCGCGTACGACTCGTCGCCCAGCAATTTGACCCGGACGGACGATACGATCCATTCCGGCGAATACTTGCGCAGCTTCCGCGCCGAACCGTCAAACACCGCCGCAACGTTCAGCCCGCGGTCCGTCTCCGGGCGCTCGGACGCCAGCAGCACTTTCGCGCCGCGAATCCGCGACTGGATAAGGGCGGCCGACGACCGGACGATCGCTTCGCATCCCCGGTTCAGACTTCCGCCGTGCGCGAACATGAGTACATTCATCCCGATCATTCCTCCCGTCCGGCTGGTCATTCTCCGCTCCGCAGCCGGCTGTAGGTAGCGGCGCAGTACAGCCCGAGCGCCGAGCGCCGCTTCATGAGCCCCAGCATGAGGCGCTCGTAGCGGCCCGCCGCGCCGCCGAACGCGGCGCGGTACACGTCCAGCGCCCGCCGCACATCGCGATGGCCGATCATCCGGCGCACCTTCCGCAGCCGCTCCGCGGGCGTCAGCCCGACGGCCGGCCGGCAGTAAACGTAGATGTACGCCAGCACGCTGCGGATCAGCTTCGCCGAGCGGCGGACCTCGAGCTCGCGCTCATCCATCAACTCCGCGTAGATCGGCGGCAGCTCCGCGCGGTACACTTCCAGCGCCCTGGCGAAGTAATCCCGGTCGAGCCATTGCCGGGTCGCGCTGCCCTCCGTTTCACGGTAGCGGTAGCCGCAGTATCGGAGATAAACGGCCGATTCCGCCGCGGCGAAAAACAGCATGTTGAACCAGCCGTCCTCGCCGAGCGCCACGCCGCGGGGAAACAAAGCGCCGGAGCGGCGCACGGCGCTCATCCGGTACAGCTTGTTGCAGACCGAGTTGCAGCGGTCCGACTCCACGAAATAGGGCAGCAGCCGGTTCGTGATGCAGGAGCGGTCGAGCGTGACGCCGGCCGGGAACGGATAGGCGGCCGGGCGGCCCGCCTCGCCTTCCGCGAACTCCGCGATCACCGCGTCGCAGCCGTGACGCTCCGCCGCACCCAGCAGCGTCTCGTAGAATTCCGGCGCGACTTCGTCATCCGCGTCGACGAAGCCGACGTAGCGGCCGGCGGCGGCCTGAAGCCCCGCGTTGCGGGCCGCGCTGACGCCGCGGTTCGGCTGGTCGATCAGCACGATCCGGTCGTCCAGCTCGGCGTGCCGCTCGATGATCCGCCGGCTGCCGTCCGTCGATCCGTCGTTCACGAAAATAAACTCGCACGCTTCCAGCGTCTGCGCGCGCAGCGAGGCGATGCAGCTTTCCAGATGCGCTTCCGCGTTGTACACCGGCACGATGACACTGACTTCCACTTTGCGGCCACCCTCACGCCATCATGTGATACAGTTTCTTGAGCTCGTCCGCGTTGCCGTAGTCGCGCCGACGCGCGCCTTCGGCGACCCGGTCGAGCGCCTCGCGGTCCCGCACCAGCCGCTCGATCGCATCCGCGAGGCCTTCCGGTCCGGACGGGCAGATGTACCCGTCGACGCCGTCCGTCACCTGGCTCGCCGCCGTCGGATAATCCGCGACAAGCACCGGCTTGCCGAGTATCTGCGCCTCGGTGACGACGACCGCCTTGCCTTCGTAGCGCGACGGCTGGACGTACAGGTCGGCCGCTTTCATGTAGGGGTACGGGTTCGCTTTTTTGCCGAGCAGCCGAAAACTGTCCCGAAGCCCCAGCTCCGCCGCCAGTTCCTTCAATTCCGCCTCCATGCTGCCGAATCCGACGATGTACCAGCGGATGTGCGCAAGCCCGCGGTCGTGCAGCAGCCGGAGCGCCCGGGCCGCCAGGTCGAAGCCTTTGGCATACGACAGCCGGCCGACGGAGACGATGCGGAACGGCTTCTCCCCCGCGCCGTCTTCCGGATCGTCCGCCATTTCGGGCGGCACGCCGCCTTCATCGGCCATGGCGCGGACGAACGACGGCGACTGGATGTTCTCGATCTCGACAACCCGGCCCTCCAGCTCCGGATACCGGCTCAGAAACGAGCGGGTGCAGGCGGGGGACACGGAGGCGAGAAAATCGAACGACTGCCACATGTTCAGATCCAGTTCACGGTCGACAGCAAGCACGGAGTAGTCCGTATGGATCCAGGCAATCTTCACGTCGGCGCGGACGTTGCGGGCCGTGTAGTCATGCGGCCATGAGAAGCTGATCGCGGCGTGGTAGCGCTCGCGGCGGCGCGGCTGGATCCGCGCCATATATTTCGAAACAAGCTGCATCTGGATGTAGCCGGCGCCGGCGTCCCGTCGGTTCACGGGATGGCGGAGCGCCTTCAGCCGCGAGCCGTATTTGCAGCCCATCCGGACGATCGCCGAGAGCAGCTGCCCGTCCTTCACGCATTCGACGATGGACTTGCGGTACGCGGCCAGCCCCCTCTCCTCGGGCAGCAGGCGGACGCGGTCCGTCAGCATCGGCAGCAGTTCGCCGGTATGCCGGAAGACGAGCAGGTCGACCTCGTACCGGTCGTAGTCGAAATGCTCCAGCATGTTGACCAGGCTCCGCTCGATTCCGCCGATCTCCATGTCGTACAGGGTGATGAGCACCCGCTTCTTCACGCCGAGTCGCCTCCCGAATGGACGGGCACCCGCATTTTCCGCCACATCCAGATGACCGGCCTGAGCGGGTAATACAGAAAATGCAGCGGCTTCGGAAGCGGCAGCGCTTCCGCGTCCGCATGGTACGGATGCAGGTAGCTGAGCCGGAACAAGAGCCGCTGGCGCATTGTCATCAGATTCAGCAGATGCCGGCTGTGATGGCGCGCCACCTCCGGCGGCAGCGGCGGGCTGTGCAGGTTGATGACGCGGCCGATGTAGAACAGCGCTTCTTCCGCCAGCTCGCGCGCCCGCGGATGGTTCGATGCCTGCCTGGCGCTTTCCGGTATCGGCGTGCCGAGCAGGCCGGCCGCAAGCTGCAAGGCCTGCCCGCCGATGTGCCCGCAATCCAGGCGCCGCATTTCGGCGGCGACCCGGTCCCAGCGCAGCGGCAGCCGCGCAATCCGGTCGATGTCGAGCAGCCAGCGGAGGCGCGACCAGCCGTGGCGGGCGCCGTGCGATGCCAGGAACAGGAACGTATCCTCCAGCCCGGGCAGGTCGACGGGCCGGCCGCCGATCATCATTGTCCGGCGGCGCGCCCACAGCGCGTCGAAGGATGGTTCCCGCGCGGGCCACGGATGCATCCGCCAGTGGAGCTCGATTTTCGAGCCGGTCTGCGGATGGACGAAGGCGTAGTGATGGTGGCGCCAGCGCCAATCGCCCAGCACGGTGCGGATGTAATCGTCCTTCACGTAGCCCAGCATCTGGAGCAGCCGGTCCGCTTCGCCGATGTCGGAAAGCGGCACGAGCAGGTCGACATCGCCCGACGGCCGGATCGCCAGATCCCCGTACAGATCGAGCGACAGCACCGGCCCTTTCAGCACGAGCATGCGGATGTCCCGATCGCGGAACAGGCTGACGATGCGGCTCGTCTCGCCGCACAGATGCAGCATGCGGAGCGTGTTGTCGCGGCACTGCGCTTCCAGCCGCTGCAGCACATGCTGCGGCATATCCGCCTGCAACCCTTGCTTGAGCCGCTTGACGACAAGCGGATAGACCCGGTGATGGACGGCAAGCGACGCGAACCGCTCCCAGTCGAACCCGTCGGACGGATCCGGTTCCGGGCAGACCGCCGGGGGACGCCGGTCGCGCAGCAGCTCGAGCATCACCTTGAGCTCCTCCGGGAACGATGACGTGTCCCAACGCGGAAACCGTTTCGAAGGCAACGCCCTCTCCTCCAGATGTTCACTATTTAGACTGGTGTAGTTCTTTATAATGAACATAACTTGACATTAACACCCATGGTCCGATCTGTCAATTCACGGCGGTTGGAACCGTAAGCCCGGTATGCCGCAGCTGCGCAGCCCCGTCGCCCCCCCCCGCTGACGAAACCACGTTCCGTCAGAAGCGCCGGGCTCACACATGCCGGCCGAACAGCTGACGCAGACCGCCGATCACCGCCGGCCCCGCCACACGGCCCACGATGCGCTTCGCCCCGGTGCGCAGCCGCACATGCGCGGGCAGCCACGACTGCGAGAAATGGTGAATCGTGTAGCTCTCGGCGGTCAGGAAGCTGCGGCCGTCGATATAATCGTACGGGCTGAAGTAGCTGCGAGGATAGACGGCCACGCCGTCCGGAAGCGTCTGGAAGCTGCCGTCCCGCTTCAGGCCGATCGCTTCGCTGAGCTGCGTCATGGCGGACGTGTTTGTCGTCATGTCGAAACTGCCGTCCGGCTGACGGAACCGCCTGCCCTCGTAATCGCGGAGCAGCGCCGCGATCCACGGATGTCCCGGCTCCGCGCCGAGCGTGCCGGACTGGAGATAGATGCCGTCCTCGAAACCGGTGAACGCGCGGTGCTTGTGCAGAGGCGCAAGCGGCCGGAGCACTTCGACGTCGGTGTCAAGGTAGATGCCGCCGTGCTTCAGCAGCGCGTGGAGCCGCACGTAATCGCTGACGAACGCGTATTTTCCCGCTTCGTACGCTTCCCGGACATACGGATGGGCGTCCACATCGAAGTTGTCTTCATTCCATTCGATCCACTCGTAATCGCCGAGATGGCGCCGCCAGCTTCGCATGCATTTCCGCACCAGCCTCGGCTTGTCCCCCCGTCCAAACCAGCAATAATGCAGCACCTTCGGAATCCGGCATCCGTCCGCCGCTTTGCCCTCCACTTGCGCCACTCCTTTCCGTACCCCCGTGCGGCAGCAGCATCATCCGTGAAAAAAAGAGGTCCGCCGCCCCGCACACTTCTCGCCTTCACGCCTGCAATCCGCCTTCCGAAATGCCGCCCCCGGCCTTTCCTCGTCTCGCCTGCCAGATCGTCTCCAGTTCCCGGACGGTGCTCCGGATGTCGTACCGGGCTGCCCGCTCCGGATCGAGCGCAAGCCCGCCGCCGCCCGCCTTGAGCCGCTCGCAGATCCGCTCCGCCCAGTAAACTTCATTCTGCCCGAGCGGAAGGAAGACGCATAGCCCGAGGTCCGCTTCGGCAGGAACCATGTCCGAGACGAAACACTTCACGCCGCAAGCCTGTGCCTCGATAAGCGCGATGCCCAGCCCTTCCCGCCTTCCGCTCCCAGTTCCCGCACTCTGCTCTCGTGAAGCTGCTCCCAATCCGTCGTGACGGCCAGCAGCACCTTCGTCTTGCTTCGATCAAGATGCTCCAGCATATTGAGGACAAATGTCCCGATTCCTTCCGCCGAGATGCCCGGCACGACGTGCAGGACAACGACCGGCCCGCCGGATACGCCCGCCGCCTCTGCCCGGCCGTCATAGGACATTGACAAGTCACCTCCGGCCTGTCACCGCAGCCGTTACAGATAATCGCTCCGATATTGGAGCCCCAGCGCCACGACGTGCTCATAGTAGAAATACATCAGATGGAGCACCAGAAGCCCGTAATAGGCCAATTTCCGATACCGTTCCGCAAACAGCGGAATGATCCACGAACACAGCACCAGACTGTACAGGCCGAAATAAATGTTGAACCGCGCGAAAATCCAGTTGTTAACCGAAATGACCATGAACAGGAACCCCAGCATCGTCATGTTGACGAAAAGATCGCTCTCGGGCCAGATGCTGCGCAGCTTGTGCCGGCCGAGGAACGCGACGAGCAGAGGAGCACCTGTGACGGCGACCCGTATGATATTCGCGCCGCCTTCGTCGAACTGCCCGTATATCGTGTAATGGCTGCCTTCAATCAGAATGAGCAAGACGCCGAAAAGTTGGTCGAATCCGATGGCGGCAAGCACGGCCAGGGCGAGCAGCAGCATCGTCGTTTTCGTCCAAGCCCGCCTCCGCACCAGAAAATAGACGCCCAGCATGATGATCGCCGTGTTGTGAAACGTCGCCGCGAGCAGAACGATCAGAAAATACCGCCGCCAGTCCCCCCGGATGAGCCAGTGCGTGCCGGCAAACAGGATGGCCGCGGCGAGATACTGGCGGATGCCGTTCATCGAAACGGTGAACATGCCGGTCGTAATGTACAGGAACAGGCTCACCTCGATCATCCGCGAATACCGGTACAGCCCCGTCACGATGAGCACATTCGTCACGAATGCCGTCACAAAAACCAAAGCCTGCGGGTCGGGGGTCAGCTTCTTCAATACGATCGACAGCACGCTGAAGCCGAAGTCGCCCTCGAAGCTGAATCCCTCGAACGTCGGATTCAGCAGATAGTAATTGAGCATGTAGAACGGTGTATCGCCGATATTGTTGCGCAGCCCGGACACGAGCACGAAACTTGCCGCGGCGGCCGCCACGAGCAGCTTGCTCGGCTTCAGTACGGGTGCCGGGCCGCCCTCCGGCGCAAGCATCCCGGGCTGCCGCGCCAGCGGCGCCATGCGGGCGAGCGCCGCGCAGACGAATACGAACAGCAGATTGAGCCACAGGACAGTCATCGCCATGCGCCTCCCGTCTCAACGACCGGCCGTCACCGGCGCCGACCTGCGGGTGCTCCGGATGTACAGAAACAGGAGCACGCCGGGCGGAATGGCGAGAAGCGTCAGCCCTTTGCGCGGCGAATCGCGCAGCATGCCGCGTCCGCCCGCCATCAGGCAGCTCGACACGTAATGCACCGCTTCGCGGAACCGCTGCTTCCAGGTCGGCGCCACCTCCATCGCCGTCCGCCGGAAGAAGGCGAATCCCCGTGGGTTGCGCCGGTATTGGTGAATCATGTTGAGGCTCGACCCGTCGGGCAAATATTCGACGCGGCAGAGCACCTCGTTCATGAGCAGCAGCGGCCGGATCCGGTCGATCAGCACGTACTTGTAACTGAGCGGGCAGTATTTTTCACCGGGAAAAACGGGATACGGCGGAACGGCCTTCACCAGATCGGTCCGGTACACCAGTTTCTTGTCCCCCCGCACCCGATGGACCGCATGCAGGCCGAACAGCGTACAGGCGGTCATGCCTTCCGGCAGCCGGTCGCCGATGATGTTCCCGTCCCGGTCCGCGTCAAGCCCAACGATGCCGGCATAATCATCGCTTCCGTATTTGCGCCAGAACGCGACGATTTTCTCCACCGCGTCTTCCGGCATGTCGTCGTCCGAATCGATACAGACGTTCAGTTCCGTGTCGATCAGCTCATAGGCCGCGTTGTGCGCGCCGTGCATCCCCTGGTTCTCCTGGTAATGGTAGCGGATCGCGATCTCGCCCTCCGCCATCCAGCCGCGCACCAGTTCGGCCGTGCTGTCCGTCGATCCGTCGTCGATGACCAGCCAGACGAAATCCTTCGACGTCTGCCGCTTCAGGCTCTCGTAGCACCGGGGCAGGACATACGCCCGGTTGAAGGTCGGCGTGAACACCGTCAGCGTCGGCTTCCCCGTATCACGGTTCATTGGACGAGCACCCCCGTCTCCTGCCGGGAAGGCTCCACGGCCGCCATCAGGCTGTTCAGCACGAGCCGGTCGGGCCGCACATGGCGCCGGTAATAGTTGTAGTTGTTCTGCATGAGATGCATCCGGAGCCGCTCGTCCCGGATCAGTCTGGCGACGGCCTCGACGCATTCCTCCGGCGTGCGGAACGACAGATAGTTGCGGTTCTCGCCGAAGACGCCCGGCACTTCGTAATGCAGCGTCTCCGTCACGATCGCCTTGGAGGCGGCCACGTATTCGGCGAACTTCCAGCCGACCGACTGATGCAGTCCCATCGTGGCGATGCAGATCGACGACCGCTTCATCCGCTTCAGGTAGGCGCGCCGGCTGACCTCCCGCCGGTCGGCGATCACGAGATCGGGATAATGTTCGGCAGCGAACGGGGTCGGCGCGACGCCGCCATGGAACAGGCTGCCGAACGCCTCCCGGCACAGGCGGATCGTGCGCGCGCGCTGCTCGTTGATGTAATGCCGCTCCTCCCGCTTCGTCTCCGGAAGATGCATGTCGGGGGAATCCCCCCGCACATCCCACATCCGCGCCATGAACAAAACACGAGGCGGTTCCTCCGGCCGCGGCTCGTCCTCGAACTTCTCGACGGTATACCAGCCGTAGTAATGCACGGTCAGCGGCAGCATCCGGATCAGCTTCTTCATCTTCTCGATCGGATGATCGAGCGGCATCGGCCAATGCGCGACGCTGCCCGGAATCGTCACCATGTAGTTCAGTCCCAGCGGGCGGATCTTTCCGCCGTGCGTGAGCCGGGCGTTGCGCACCGCGCTGAAACTGCGCTTGAAGCAGATATCGTAGCGCCGGAGCAGCGGTCCGTACAGCCGCTCGGGCTCCTCGACCAGGTTGTCGTAGCCGTCGTTCAGGTCATAGAGCAGCCGGATTTCACGGTTCAGCGTGACTTCCAGCATGTTGACGGGAATCGGCTCCGCGCACGCCCCTTTCGCCTGCCGCTCGATCACAAGCTCGATGACGCCGTGCCGCGCCAACAGTTCGAACCCGGCAATGATCTGATAGAGATGCTGTGATACTGAGCCAAGCCGCATCCGGCAATGCAACTTCATCATACGATCCTCCTCGTCTCCGTCGGACCGGACGTCTGGCGGTGGAAGGCTTGTCCGTAATAATCGGCCAGTTCAGCCGCCACAGCGCCGATATCGTAGCCCCGTCTGCGCACCTGCTCCGCCGCCTCCCTGCGCACGTGAACCGCATCCGCTATGGCCGCCGCTTCCTTGATCGCGCGAATCCAGCGATCCGCCGGAGCTTCCAGCGGAATGCGCGTCACCAGCCCGATCTTGAGGTCGGCCTCTTCCGTCACCCGATCCGAGACGACGCACGGAAGTCCCGCGCTCTGCGCCTCGATCAGCGCCACCGGCAAACCTTCGTGGAGCGACGGGAACACCATGACGTCCATGGCCGCAAGCAGCCGCGCGATGTCGCCGCGCACGCCGAGAAGACGAACACGGCTTTCAAGCGACGCCGCTTCGATTCGGCGGACGATATCCTTCTTGAGCGGTCCGTCCCCCATGAGCAGCAGCACCGCATCCGGCCGCTCCTCCGTCAGCCCGGCGAACAGATCGATCAGGAACGCATGATTTTTCGCCGGGTGAAATCGCCCGACATGGCAGACGGCGAGCTGTCCGGGAAGAAGGCCCAGTTCGGCCCGCACCGCGCGCCGGACATCCGGATCGAAGGCAAGGGCGCCGCAATCGACGGCGTTGCGGATAAGTTTCGCCTCTTCAGCGCGATGCGCGAACAGCGAGACGGCCGCCGCTTCCGAGCAGGCAAACCGGTCGGTGGCGTTCGGGTCGATCAGCCTTCCCGACGCCCATTTGTACAGCCGCGCCAGCGCGCCGCCTTCCACCTTCGTGCTGTGGCTGTGCGCGATCCGTACGGGAACGCCTGCGCGGCGGGCGGCCCTCAGCACCCAGCCGCTCATTCGGTCCATGTGCGCATGCACGATGCCGTACCGCCGCCCGTCCCCGGCAAAAAATTGATCCAGCGCCCGCACATAGCCGACGGGGCCGGCGTCGGTAATCCAGGGAATGCGGTGGATCTTTCCGCCGAGGGAACGAATCTCATCGTCGAACACGCCTTCGCGGCAGGTCAAAAAGTCGAACTGCACCCGCGTCCGATCGATGCGCCGGTACAGATTCATGATCAGCGTCTCCGCGCCGCCGCGGTTCATGTTGACGACGGCGTGAAGGACTCTTGTCTCTGCGCCCATGTACCAATCTCCATTTCACCCAGAATTGAAGCATAAATGGCACGCATCTCCGCCATTACCGTGTCCAGCCCGTACGCAGAGGACACGATCCCCCGGCCGGCGCCGCCGAACGCCGCGCGGTCGCGGGGATTCAGGAGCAGCCAACGGATGCGGTCGGCCATCTGCCGGGCATCTCCCGGCGGCACGAGCCAGCCGCTGCGGCCGTCGTTCACCAGTTCCCGGTGCCCCCGGTTCGAGGTCGCGACGACCGGCAGCCCGCAGGCCATGGCCTCCAGCACGTTCACCGGCAGCCCTTCCCGGTAGCTTGACGCAACGGCGATATCCAGCGACGGCAGCCAGTCGGCGATGTCCGGCCTGAAGCCCAGGAAATGGGTCCGGTCCCCGACGCCGAGCCGCACGGCGAGCGCCTCGCAGGCCGGGCGCAGCGGGCCGTCGCCCGCCAGGAGCAGCCTCGCCCGGGGAAATTCGTCTTTCAGAAGCGCAAGCGCTTCGATCAGCATCCGCTGATTTTTGTTCTTGTTGAATTCCGCCGCATAGAAGAGCAGCTGGTCGTCCATGCCGTAGCCGAGCCGCCGGCGCATGCCGCGGCGCGTCTCGGCATCGGCCGGCGCGAACCGCTCCAGATCGACGCCGACGCCGTGCACGCGGACGATGCGGCCGGCCGGGAAACGTCTGTCCGCCGCCTGCCGAAAGTCTTCCTCGTTGATCGTGATCAGGCAGTCGGTGAACCGGGCCAGCATCCGCTCCAGCGGGTAATAGAGCATCCAGCTCAGCTTCGGCCCCCCCGCCTGGAAGTGAAACCCGTGCGCCGTATAGAGCACCCGGGCGCCGCCGCGCCGCGCCCCGCGCGCCGCCAGCCGGGTCAGGGCGCTGGCCGTCGGCGTATGGCAATGGATGAGCCGGTAGCCGCCTTCATCGATGATCCTCCGGACCTCCCGGTAGGCTCTGACGTTCGTCAGCCTCGCCGGCGATCGGCTGAACGGCACGTCGAACCGGCGGTCCGCCCAGGGCAGGTCCAGCGGACCGGCCGCGGCCGCGTGCACTTCCCAGCCCCGGGACTTGAACCATCGCATGACGGGCTGGTGGAACCGCTCAAGGTGCTGCGCGACGGTCGCGCAGAACAGGATTCGGCCTGCGGGCTGACCCATCGATCATCACCGCGCCTGGGGGTGCAGCTGTTCCTGCAGCAGCTGCGTGAGATAGTCGAGCAGACTCTCGCGAAGATCTTGGCGCTGCAGCGCGAACTCGACCGTGGTGCGGATGAACCCCATTTTCTCGCCGACGTCGTAACGGGTGCCCTCGAACTCGAACGCGTACACCGCTTCCGTCTCGTTCAGCTTCGCGATCGCGTCGGTCAGCTGGATTTCGCCGCCGGCGCCGGGCTCGAGGCTGCCCAGAATGTCGAAGATCGTCGGGCTCAGAATATACCGCCCCATGATGGCAAGATTCGACGGCGCGGACCCCTGGGACGGCTTCTCCACCAGCCCGGCCACGCTGTAGAAGCCGTGGTCGATCGGCTTGCCGTCCACGATGCCGTAGCGGTGCACCTCGTTGTCCGCCACGGGCTTCACGCCGATGACCGACGAACGGTACCGGTCATGCTGATCCATGAGCTGGCGCAGCGCCGGACGTTCGGCACGCACGATATCGTCCCCGAGCAGCACGGCGAACGGCTCGTTGCCGATGAATTTGCGGGCGCACCAGACGGCGTGGCCGAGTCCGCGGGGCTCCTTTTGCCGGATGTAGTGGATGTCCGCCATCTGCGAAGGCTTCTGCACCTCGCTGAGCAGGTCGAGCTTGCCCTTCTCCAGCAGGTTGTACTCCAGCTCGAAGGAGTTGTCGAAATGGTCCTCGATCGCCCGCTTGCCCTTCCCCGTGACAATAATGATGTCTTCGATGCCCGACGCCACCGCTTCCTCGACGATGTACTGGATGGTCGGCTTGTCGACGATGGGCAGCATCTCCTTCGGCATCGCCTTCGTCGCGGGCAGAAAACGCGTGCCGAGTCCTGCAGCCGGAATGATCGCTTTCTTGACGCTCATGTTCGCATCCCTCCCATGTTCTGGCCAGCCCGTTATCTGACGGCGGAAGCCGCCGGCGCAAGCGACGCCGCGGATCGGCCGTCCGCCGATGCGGCTTTCGGCTGCGCGGAACCAACGCCCGATGCGAAGGAAGCGCCCGGCGCAGCCGCTGCCCCCGTTGCGGCAGCTTCCTCGTGCGACGCTTTTCCGGCCGTCTTCGCGGCCGCTGCAAAAGCCGTCTTCGTGCGTCCGTTCGCCAGCGCCAGCAGCCAGGCGCGCAGCGTCTCCCGGTCCGCCTCCGCAAAATGTTCCGCCAAATCCTCGATTTCCCGGATCGGAATGCGCTGCGATTTGCCGACGTGGATTTTCGGATACACCTGATGGTCCTGCACTTCTTCCGGATTCATCAGTTCTTCAAACAGTTTCTCGCCGGGACGGATGCCGGTGAAGCGAATGCCGATGTCCTCGACCGCGTACCCGGACATGCGGATCAGGTTGCGCGCCAGGTCGACAATTTTGACCGGCTCGCCCATGTCGAGGACGAAGATCTCGCCGCCCTTCGCCAGCGCGCCGGCCTGGATGACAAGCCTCGACGCCTCGGAAATCGTCATGAAATAGCGCACCATGTCCGGATGGGTCACCGTCACGGGGCCGCCGGCTTCGATCTGCTTGCGGAACCGCGGAATGACGCTGCCCCGGCTGCCCAGCACGTTCCCGAACCGGACGGCGACGAATTTGGTCCGGCTGATGCCGTCCATGTACTGGATATACATTTCCGCCAGACGTTTCGAGGCGCCCATGACGCTGGTCGGATTGACCGCTTTGTCCGTCGAAATCATGACGAAAATATGTACACCGTGCAAGCTCGCCGCCCGGGCCGTGTTCATCGTGCCGATCAGGTTGTTCTTCACCGCTTCTTCCGGGTTCCGCTCCATGAGCGGCACATGTTTGTGCGCAGCGGCATGGTAGACGACATCCGGCCGGTGAATTTGCATGACATGCATCATTTTCTGCGCGTCCTGGATGTCGGCGATCTCCGTTACCATTTCTATTCCGGCATCCCCGTACATATCCCTGAGTTCCATCTCGATGGAGTAGATGCTGTTCTCGCCGTGTCCGAGCAGGACGAGCTTCTTCGGCTGGAATTTCGCCACCTGCCGGCAAATTTCCGAACCGATCGAGCCGCCCGCGCCCGTGACGAGGATGGTGCGGCCCGTCACATAGCCTGAAATGCTGTCGATGTCGAGTTCGACCGGCTCCCGTCCGAGCAGGTCTTCCACTTCGACATCCCGGAGTTCGCTGACCGATACGCGCCCCGTCGCCAGATCTTCAAGTTTCGGCATGATCTGCGTCTTCGCTTCCGTCTTGGCGCACTCCTCGAAGATGCGCCGCAGCGCCTTCTTCCCGAGCGACGGGATGGCGATCACGATGTTCTCGATCCGCTTCTCCCGTGCGATCCGCTCAATCCGGTCGATGCCGCCGAGCACCGGGAGACCGAGGATGTCCAGCTTGTGCTTCGCCGGATCGTCGTCGACGAACGCGACCGGCCTCAGTTCCGACCCCGGCTGGAGCAGCTGGCGCGCCACCATCGTGCCCGCCGCGCCCGCGCCGACGATCAGTGTCCGCTTCCGGCCGTCGCCGCCGGGCATGCGCGCGCTCCGGTACAGCCGCCAGCACAGCCGCGATCCGCCGATGAACAGCATGTGCAGCATCCAGGTGACGGCCAGCAGGCGGAAGTAGATGTCTTTGACGAGCAGCTGCTGGATGATGGCAGCCGTCGCGATGGACAGCGTGACCGCCTTCGCGATGGCGATCAGCTCCCCGATGCTCGCGTATTCCCATGCTTTTTTGTAGAGCTTGTAGAAGTATGCGTACAGATGGTGCGAGAAGAGCAGGGCGAGCGAACTGACGATCAGCGGAAACGTCAGCACGTTGATCGACGCCTCGAGCAGAATGCGGCCTGCAAAAATGGCGGTGATGACGATCAAGGAATCGAGCGAGAGCAGAATGGACAACCGTCTGCGATAAGACATGTTCTTCCTCCTTACCCGTGCGGGCTTGCCTGCTTTAACGGTCCGGTTTCCTCGCCCTGGCGCGCATGGTGCGCGTCATCCGTCTCCCCGGCGTCATTCCGTTTCCCCGTCCGGCGGAAACCGCAGCTTTAAAGCAAGCAAGCGTCGAGACCGGCGACCGCGGGAGCCTTGCACGGCGCGTTCTCCCGCGATCCCGGCGACTGCGGATTCGACCGCGAACGGCGCCGTCCGCTACACGCTCGTCGCCTGCTGCCGGAGAAGCCGGTCGAACAGACCGCTCCGGTCGGCCGCCAGCGCGGCATACCTTCCGCACTGGACGATGCGGCCCTGCTCCATGACGACGACCTGGTCGGCCCCCCGGATCGTGGAGAGCCGGTGCGCGATCACGATGATCGTCATGCTGCCCCTGAGCCTCTCCAGTGAATGCAGGATGGCGGCTTCGCTCTCCGAATCGAGCGCGCTGGTCGCCTCGTCGAGGATGAGGATGCCGGGCTTGCGCAGGATGGCCCGCGCGAGCACGATGCGCTGCCGTTCGCCGCCGGAGAGCCGGATGCCCCGGTCGCCGATCGGCGTGTGGATGCCCTGCGGCAGCCGGCTGACGAACGATTCGGCCGCCGCGAACCGGAGCGCCTCATGCACCTCTTCTTCCGTCGCGTCGGGCCGCGCCATCCGCAGATTGTCCAGAATCGTCCCGCCGAAGAGGAACGGGTCCTGCGGCACATAGCCGACACTGCGCCTGAGCGCCGCCAGCCGCTCGTCCGTCAGCGGTACGTCGTCGATCCGGATCTCGCCTTCCTGCGGCCGGATGAGTCCCATGACCGCATCGACGAGCGTGCTTTTCCCTGCGCCGGAATGCCCGACGATCGCGGTCGTCGCACGGGCCGGAATGAACAGGTCGATGCCGTCGAGCGCCTTTCGGCCGCCGGCCCCTTCATAGCTGAACGCGACGCCGCTCAGCCGTATGCCGTACTCCAGTCGGAGCTGCCCGCTCTTCGCATCGGCTTCCGCGTCCGCCAGCGCCGCATCCCCGCGCGAAGCGGTCTCGCGCTCCCGCTTGCACTCCGCAAGCAACGCCTGGACGGATGCGAACGCCGGAGCGGCGGAGGCGAGCTGCTGCGCCTGCGTCTGCAGCATCGTGATCCGCGGCCACAGCCGGGCGAAGATGAGCACGATCAGCAGCAGGATGTGCGGCGGCGTGTGCAGCATGCGGACGGCAGCATAGGCGAACGCCGCGACGAGCACGGCCGATGCGATCCGGTAGCCCGCGTCCGTCGCGGACCGCAGCCGGATGTAGGCGAGCTGTTCCTGGAGCAGCCGTTCCGTGATGCCGCGAATCCACTTGCGGCCCCCGTCCGCCATGTCGTTGCTCTTGATGTCCTTCATGCCCTGCAGCCGGTCATGGACGCCGGCCAGATAGTCCTGCGCCAGTTCCGACGTCAGGCTGCCGAGCGCCCTGGCCTTGCCGATCAGCCGGCGGGAGATGAGCAGCACGGCCGCGCCGCACGCGAGCACGAGCGCCGTCAGCGCCCACGACATCGCAAGCGCGATGCCGATCTGCAGGACGGTGTAGATCAGGGCGGACGCGGCCTGCAGCACCAGCCCCATGCCATACAGCATGCGCGCGGTCTCGGTCGTCATCGCGTTCATCAGGTCGGTCCGCCGCTTGCGCAGGTAGAGACTCCACCGCGCATCCTGCAGCGCGTCGAACAGCTCGATCCGCAGGTTCCGTCCGAACCGGTTCACGATCCGCGTGCTCTGGATGGCGACATGCCGCTGCAGCGCGCTCTGCAGCACCACGGCCAGCACGAACAGGCCCAGCAGAACGGGCAGCAGGCTGTCCGCAGGCAGCGTCTTGAGCCTGCCCAGGAGCGGCGCAAGGAACGGCACCGAATCGTGCGCCCCGTCCAGGAAGCCGCTGGCGCCGAGCAGCGGAACGATCAGCAGGATGCCGGCGCCTTCGAACAGGCCCGCCAGCGCCATGCCGGCGATCACCGGGGCGAGCGGCGCGCCGGCGTATCGGCGCAGCAGCTTTACCGCATGCAGCATCGCCTTCATGGCCCGTCCAGGCTCCGCCCGAAGGCGGCATACATGCCGACGACGGTGAACCTGTTCCTCTCTTCCGCACCGGTAATAAAACGGCTTCCGCTTCGTAGCCAGGCATGGGCGGCCAGCCGGCCGGCTTCGTCCCGGCCGGTCCCGAGATAAAGCGTGTACTCGATGCCGCGCCGCTTCAACATCCGTATGACCGCCAGCGCGCGGACCAGACATTTGCATTCCCACCACGCGATACGGCTGGCGATCCGGACAGCGTCGGCGATGCGGTCGATCTGCTGTGCAAGCTCGCGCGGATGTTCCCGCCACTCGGTCTCGCTGCGGGGAATGCCGATCATCGGCGCAATCCGGCGGAACGGGAAGAGAAGCAGCAGCCGAGACCACGCAAGAGACAGCCAGGCCTCCGCAAGCAGCGCCGCCGTGTCCGGCCGGTCCAGCAGCAGCCGGACGGCGCGCGAAGCCCTGGCGGACGCCCGCGAGAGGCCGGGCATGGCCGGCGACCGCCTCACCGGCGGGTCACCTCGATCATTTTCTCGCGCTGAAGCGAGGCGAGAAATTTCAGCACATCGCGTTCGCACGTCTCCCGGTCGATGTCGTACTCCGCCGTCAAGGCGGAGACCAGATCCGGGATGGCAATGGGACTTGCGATCAGTTCCCAGATGCGGCCGCCTTGCTTGCCGAGATTGTAATACTTGCCGTTCTCCACGCTGAGCATCACTTTCTCCCCGTTCATGTCGCTGACGATCGCGCCCGGCTTCTGGACGACGATGCAGTCGGCCGCGATCAATTCCTGCTGGATCATCGGCTCACCTCCCCATCGGCATGCGTCTCTATGAGACGCGCGGATTCCCGCGCCGCGAACACCTTCGCCGGCCGCATCAGCCGATACATGCCGGTCTTCTCCGCCAGCTTAACCGCCGTCTCGAAATGCCAGGCGGCAAGCCCGGACGGCACGATCAGCGACCGCCGGAACGTGTGGCGATACAAGGTATAGCACCGCTCCAGCTTGGCAATCGGCTGAAGCTCCGGCGTCTGCCCGTCGGAATGGACGAGCTCATAGATATGTACAAGCGGCACCGGTTCCGGCCAGAACGCGCCGTCCGCCGGGACCGCGTATTTCGTCTCCCTCTCGAAGAGCGGCCTCAGCCCGCTGCCGGCAATCTGGAGCCGGTCGAGGCTGTCCTGCCAGAGCTTCTGCTGCGGGTAGGCCGGCATGACCAGCGGCGTGCCGCGCTCATCGAAGACGATGGCGGCGACGTCGTCCGTCACCAGACGGAATCCGCGTTCCAGCAGCGCCGCGGACAGCGTCGACTTGCCCGCGCCCGATTCGCCGACGATGGCGTATGCGCGCCCGTCGCGCGCCACGACGCTGCCGTGAAGCGGCAGGATGCGCCGCTGCAGCAGGAGCGCGCCCATGCACGTGCCGAGCACGTACAGGCGGATCCGGTCCTCGTCTGCTCCGCTGTAAGCATGCACTTCGATCCGGTTGCCGTTCGTGATCCGGAAAGCGGCCGTCTGCGGAACCCGGAACGAGACGATGCCTTCCGCCGCATACAGTCTGCCGCCGCCTCCGCCTTCCGCCCATTCCGGCTCCGCCTCGCCGCAGCGGACGACGGTCAGATCGGCGTCGCCGTCAGGCCGGGTGCCGTCTCCGAGTTCGGGCAGCGGGATGTCGCTGTCAATCCGGAGCCCGAAGGCCCGGTACCTATAGCCGGTATTTGTCCTGGTCACGCTTCACACTCCATCCGGGGCCGGGAACGGGCCTTATAAGCGGCACGCTTATAAGGCCGCATCCCGCTCAGGCTGCAAGGTTCAGCTGTAGTGCACTTCTTCGTCTTCATCCGGCTGTACGCCGTCCGGTTTTGCCTTACCCGGACCTGCCGCCGTCAACCGAACGTCCAGCACTTCCAGTTCGGGCGCCTGCCATTCCTTCTTGCGCATGCGGATTTCACCTCCTCCCCCGTAATCTGACAAAACGGCGGAATATGATCCCGCGCATCAGCATGCGGAAATCGAGATCGTAGGCATATTCCGGTTTCGGTGCTTCCCGCACTTTGAGCAGCGATTCCTTAAGCATCTCCAGGTCCAGGTAGTCGCGCATCGCTTCATCGTCCAGCATCTCCTGCGCCTCCCGGATAAACGCAGGCCAGGCGGCTTTCATCCGGTGAACGCCGTCGGCTCCCTGTGCGCCGCGCACCTTCTGATTGAGCCGGACCTTATCCGGCAGATAGCCCCGGGCAGCGCGGCGGATAAGCGCGCGGTCGACGCCGTCCCGCACGCACTGCTCTTCCGGCACGGACAGGCAGAAACGGACGACACGCAGATCGTTCGAAGGGTCCCGGTCCCAAACGGCGTACCTGAGCGACAGTTTCGTGGCGTACGTGCCGTTCAAGTTCCAGAAGCACGTCTGTTTGAACAGCCTCCTGCGCGCCTCATACGCGCTGCGCACGTTGCCTTGCACAGGCAATCCCTGCCGTCTGAGACGCTCGACAACGCCGGTTTCTTCGAGCAGGCGCGGGCTTGCCAGCACGGGATGCCGCATGCCGGACGCGCCGGCGCCGACCGCCCTCCGCCAGACCGACCCGAGCACCCGCCTCCGGCCGACGCCGATCCGCCGGGCGTAGCCTTCCAGCTCGCGATAGAACCGGACCAGTCTGAGGCGTTTGAGCAGCGCGGTCTGGTAATCGAGCGCCGGCCCCCAGGAGATCGTCCAGTTGCCGCGCTGACCGTTCAGCAGGACGGCGATGTCCCGCTCCGCGGCCCGCTCGAAAATCCCTTTCAGCCAGAACGAATTCTCGAAGAACTTGTAGGGCATCTCCATGACATCCAGCCAATCGTCGATATCCGAATACGGATTCCGGTCCGGAAAATCGCAGTATTCCGGGACGATGTTCCCCGCGTGCTCGACGACGGCGCTGATATACGCCCTTTCGTCCGCCATCCGGCTACGCGGCGTCCAATCCGTAAAGTCCGCCACCGGCACATAGCTGAAGGTGTACAGCGCTCTGCCCCTGGCGCGGAGTTCGCGGGCGGCGAACGCGGCGACGGATCCCGAATCCAGCCCGCCGCTGAGATGCGCGCCCACGCCGCGGTGCGTGCGGAGCCGCGCCTTCACCGCCGCGCCGAGCACGTCGCGCAGCGCTTCCTCGTATTCCGCATCCGAGCCGAGCTTCAGTTTCTCCCGAGGTTCCTCGATGCGGCAGTAGAGCTTCAGCGTCAGCCGGCCTAACGCGTCCGCAACGAGGTAATGGGCAGGCGGCAATTGTTCGATGCCTTCGTGGACCGTCATCCGACCGTCGACGGCGTCCACGGTGTACGGAAGGGCGAGGTATTCCGCAATCCATTGCCGGTTGAGCGCGCCGGGCAAATGCGGCAGTCCGAGAAGCGGAGCCATGACGGTGCTGAGCCAGACCGTTCCGCTTGACGGGTCCCGGGTAAAATAGAGCGTCCGCGCGCCCGAATAATCCCGCGCCGCATACAACCTCCTCCCGCGTTCATCCCAGATGGCGAAGGCGAAATCGCCCACCAGCCGTTCCGCCATCCCCGTTCCCCAGACATCATAAGCGAGCAGGAGCAGCTCCGGGTCCGTCAAGGCGCTGCGGCGGACGGCCTCGATCCCGAGCGCTTCGCACAGCTCCTCCCGGTTGTCGAGGATCGCGTCGGCGACGACGGCCAGCCCCCGTTCCGGATCATGCAGCGGATTGCGCTCGCCGACCGACTCGGGCGTAATCCACTGGGCGCGGCAGCCGAAGAACACGTTCGACCGCGCTTGCCATGCCTGCTCGTCGTCCGCCGGAAACCGGGACAATGCTTGCATCATGGCGGCTCCCTGCTCCATAATCGCCGGATTGTCATGTATGCCATAAATGCCGATGATCGCGCTCATACCATCCTCCGGCCGCATCATTTGTTCCTTATAGAGAACAATCACCAAAAAAAATAATAGACAAACATCGTTTTTCTCAAAAAAACATTCTGTAAAGCGAACGCACCTGCATCGTAGCACCCAATCACCCGGCTGTCAATCCATCATTCGCATCCGCGATCTGCATCCCCCGCCGCATGCGATTGGCGCGGTGCGCGATTGCCGCGCGGCCGCGGTCAATCGCATGCCTGCGGGGGAGTTTTCCGGCCTTCAGGCCGCCGGGCTCAGGGGACTGGAAGATGCCTCAAGGTGCATCGTCTTGACGAGCCGTTCAATCTCTCCGCCCGGAATCGCGAGCACTTCATACAGCCGGATGACGACTTTTTTGAACGCATCCGTAGTCTCCCGATCGCCGAGCTCGATCTTCTTCAGGCCGGATCCCAGGCGGCCGGCGCCCGCCAGCGCATACGTCTGGGACATCAGCACATGCCCGCTCGGGTCGGCCGCTTCCAGCTTGAGCCGGACGGACCGCTCGTCGAACGTCATATTGACCGCCCGCGAGATGCCGAAGTCAAGCGTGACGAGTCCGGACGGGTCAAGCGATCCGGAACGGATCTCCACCTTGAACGGATACATGTCGGCGGCACCGCCGGACTCTTCCGCATCCGCCCCGGCCAGCGGGATGCTGACCGCGCCGACCGGCAGTTGGAACGTGTCCGGACTGCCGTCCAGCAGCGTGAGCTGCGCCTGCTCGTCCGACCCGGCGGAGAGGGGCAGGGTGAACGTATAGCCGATCATCATGCCGACGCCCGGCATCAGCATTTTCTGCCGCACATCCATCCGTTCGCCCGTGTAGCTGACGCCTTCGGACGTCATCCATTCCACGCCGAAGTCCGGAATGGCCACGGAAACGCCGGATCGATTCACAAGCCTGAATTTCGCAACGGCTGTCAGGAAGCCGTCGCCCGCCTGTTCGAATCGACGCACTTCGGCCAGCGCAATGTCGACTTCGTTCGCCAGATTCGGCCTGAGCGTCGACGAGACGCGGATCGGGTCAAGAAGGTCATATGACGACTGAACGGTCTGCGTATCGGGGTGGGCGGGCGCCTTGATCTGCAGGCGGCCCGCTTCATACCGGATGGTGCCGGATGCGTCCGTGAAACTTTCCGGCGTGCTGATCGTGAAGCTCAGCCAGGCCTCCGGACTGTCCAGCCGCATGACGAAGTGCAGATAGCGCGACGATCCCGGCTGAACCGCGATCGGTCCGCTCTCCGCCCGCTGCGCGGAGTAGTAACTCTTCACGGTCTTGCCGGACACGGTGAACTCCGGAACCCAGGCCTGCCGGCTGCCCGTATTCCGCACCTGCAGCACGAGGACGGTTGTCGTGCCCTGCGGGGTGTGCCGCTCCGCGAGCCGGACGGGCGTGTAAACCAGCTCGGCGGATTCCGCCGGAATCGTGAACGACGCGCCCCATTCTTTCGACCGCTGCGCATCCTTGAACACCGTGGAGGGGCCGTACCATTCCAGACCCGCGACGGGCATGTTCAGCATGTTGGTTTCTTTCTTCGGGTAAACGTATTCGTCAACGTTCACCCATGCAAGCCGTTCAAGCGTGAAAACATCGGAACGCCCCACGGTCAGCATGTAGCTGAGTTCGGCCTTCTCCTGCGGCTGCACGATGCGCGGATTGTCGGCGGACGGCTTCAGCGTATAGACGACGCCGCCCGTCGTCACCGCGCGCAGCTCGTATCCCGGCACGGCCACGGCACGGCTGGCGGTATTGTACAGCCGGACGACCGCGCCGATTCTGACGCCCTCCGGAACGCGTTCGTTCAGCACCGTCTTCACGCCGGCCTTGAGCACGCTGTTCAGCGTATAGGGCGTATCGCTCGCCGTCCCGGCGGGCGCGGCCGAGACGGTGGTGGCGGCCGAACCCGGAGACGCGGCCAGGGCGATGATCAGCCCGGTCATGATCCATGCCGCCCAGCGTTTCCATCTTCGTCTGTTCATTCCGCTTGTCCCTCCTTGCCGCTCCGTTCAACGATCACGCGTTCCCCGTCGGTGAGCGCATTGACGCCGGTAATCGCGATGCTCTCGCCTTCGCTGACACCGGACAGCACTTCATAATAGGATGGTGTCGACCGGCCGGTCTTCACTTCGCGTTTTCTCACGATATCGTCTTCGATGACGAACACATACCGCCGGCTTCCTTCCTCGAGCACGGCGTACTGCGGCACCGCAAGCGCGGACAGTTCGGCTTCTTCCGACAATTCGACGGCTACCTTCATGCCCGGCTTGAGCCGGCCGTCGCGATTCGGCACCGTGAGTTCCAGCACATAAGCGTTCCGCTCGGGATCCGGGATGGATGACAGATAGCTCACGGGCGCTTGTCCCTGCTCTTCGCCGCCGGGCAGCACATACTTGAGCTCGGCCTTGCCCCGCACATATTGCGCGCCTTCTTCGTTCAGGTAAGCGACGATCCGCACCGGATCCACCTGCTCGATCCGCCCGACGGGCACGCCCTCCCGAACCATCATGCCTTCAATTAATGTCAGTTGCGTGATGACGCCGCCGACCGGCGCCTTGATCGTAAGCTGTTCGAGCGCCTCGCTCCGCAGCTGCAGCGCCAGCTCCGCATCAGCCAACCGGTTCTCCAGTTCCGCCATCCGGTCGGACTGGTTCAGTGACTGCAGCCGCTTGCGCGCAAGTTCCAGATCCTGACGGTAGGATTCGAGTTCCGATGCCGACCGGTCGACGTCCTCTTTCGTCGCCAGGCCGCTGTCGTAGTCGTTACGGACCTTGTTGTGCTGGCGCTGCAATTCGTTCAGTCTGATCTCCATCTTGCGAATCTCCGCCGCGAGCTCCTGCCGGCTGACCGACAGTTCCTGGCGGGCCGTCCGGAGCGCGCTGTTCGCCTGGTCGACGGCGGCCAGCGCCTGCTCATAGGCCAGATTGACCTCTTCGGAAGACAGCTGCGCGATCGGTTCGCCTTCCTCCACGGTATCGCCGAGCTTTTTGTGCAGCGTCTCGACCGTGCCGGAGATCTTCGGTTCGACATCGAACTGAATCGAGGACTCGACATCCGCCGTAATGTGAATCGGTTCCTCGATCTGCCGCACGGCCACCGTCTCGGCCCGCACGGACCGGATCTGCGGCGTTACGTCCGCCTCTTCCCGCGGGGCGGAGAACGCGTCGAGGAGCGTGCATCCCGCGGTCATCGACAGACACAGCGCGACGACCGCGGCATTACGAGCGTTGCGCGCCGCCTGCCGCATCCTTCGCTCTCGTTGCACCGGCCCAACCTCCTCATTTGCCGTAATAGTCCGAATAGGGATCCAGCGCTTTCCGATTCATTTTGTTCAAGACCGCGCCAAGCAGGTTCGCATTGGCCTGCACCAGCTCGGTTTTCGCCTTCAGGACGGCTTTCTCCCGCGCCTTGCCGCTTTCGAGCACGAGCAGCACGCCGTCGCATTTGGCGGCGAGAATCTTCGCGTCGATGGCGGCCAGAATCGGCGGCGTATCGATGATGACCATGTCGTATGCCTGCTTCAGCAGCGCGATCAGCTCCGTCATCCGTTCGGAAGCCAGCAGGTCCGAAGGATTCGGGACGCTGCGCCCCGCGCCGATGAACGCCGCGCCGACCATCGTGTCCGTCAGCACGTAAGACGGCATCATGCCGGGATCGAGCAGATAATCCGTAAGTCCCGGGCTGCGGCGCCGATCTATCACCTGATGAAGCGTCGGCTTGCGGATGTCCCCGTCGACCAGGACGACGGTGCGGCCGGCCCGCGCATAGGCGGACGCCAGGTAGAGCGCCGTGGTCGATTTGCCTTCGCCGGGGACGGCCGAGGCGACGGCGACGGCGCGGATCGGCCGGCGGCGGGAAGCGAACTCGATGTTCGCCTTGAGCGTCCGGTAGGCTTCCATGAACGGCGACACATCGTCGACCTGCAATGTCGGCGCGTCTTTATTTGACCGCGGCATAAGCTTCCTCACCGATCCTTCCCTGGGTTCCCTTGCGGCTGCGGGTGCGGCCCGAACGCAGTCTCGTCTTCGGCACCGAGGCGAGCGTCGAGACGCCGAGCACCCGCACGACATCCGCCTCGTCCTTGATCCGGTCGTCGAGCACATCGAGCAGGATGGCGATGCCGACGGACACGATCAGCGACGCCGCGAAGGCGAGAAAAATATACGTAGTGTGCTGTTCGTTCACCGGATTGGGACTCGCCGACAGCTTCGCTTCGGTCAGCAGCACGGCGGAATGGCCCGGCGAAATTTTCGGCAGCTCCGTGACGAACACGTCCGTAATCGCATTGACCATCATGACTGCCCGTTCGTACGAAAACCCGGTGACCGAAATGATCATGACGGACGTGTTGTTCAGCGCATGGACGGAGACACTGCGGATGAGCTCCTCGGTCGAGGCGTCGAGCTGCGGGTACCGCTCGACCACTTTGTCCATGATGATCGGCGTGCGGATGATCTCCTTGTACGTTTCGATCACGCCGCCTCCGGAGGACATTTGTCCGATGTTCATGACGCCCCGGCTGAACGGATCCGCCGCATCCGCGCTGTTGACATACAGTTTCGTCTGCGCCGCATAGAGCGGCACATAGGTGTTGTAACTGAAGTAAGCGGCGCCGATGGTGCATGTCAGCACGATCAGGACGATGAGCCAGAGCCTGCAACGCACGATCCGCAAGTATTCCCGCAAATCAATGTCTTCGGATTTCAAAGGTTGTCGCCTCCAGACGACCCGCCCGCTTCAGACGAACCCGATATGGGGGTCCGCCGGCCGGGCGGATCGGCGGTTTGTTCGCCGTCAAAGCAAATGTTGTTCTATATAGTGAACATGCCGGCATGCGCCGGCCAGCCGCAGCCGCCGGCTGCGCCGCCGTGCAGAGCCGAAACCCGCGCATTCACTTCGTGCGCTTAAGACGCTCCGGGTTGCGAAGAAATTCGCGAATTTCCTCAATCGTCAGACCAATCCTTCTCGCCAGCTCGATCAATGCCGCCCATTCCGGATCAAAAGTCTGCACCCCGGCATTCATGTTTTGACCAGCCTCCCCAGACTCATGCATGACGGTTTCTCCTCCGCACGCGACGGTTTGTTCGTTTTAAGAAACCATGCTATAATTCATATGACCGCTAAATCAGGAACTTTCATGCAAAGGACGAGACGGCTAATGGAAAGCATTGGAGCAAGAATCAAGGCCATCCGGACGCAGCGCCGGATGTCGCTGTCGGAATTGGCCGAAGCGGCAGGCGTGGCCAAATCCTATCTCAGCAATGTCGAACGGGGGATCCAAAACAATCCGTCCATCCAGTTTATCGAGAAGATGGCCTCCACCCTCCGCGTGCCGGTCCATGTCCTGCTGTTCGGCGAAGCGGAGCCGGAAGGCGCACTTGATCCCGAATGGACGGAGCTTGTCCGGGAAGCGATGGCGTCCGGCGTCGACAAAGAGCAGTTCCGGGAATTTCTCGAGTACCAGAAATGGCGAAAATCGCAATAGCGTCATGCCGCAAATTCCGCCGGACAGTTCACGATATCGAACAACTTGTCCCTATGATATGATACATTTCGTATCATGTCAACCCTATAACGTTCCATTTTGTATTCCACGAGTGCACGGAAATTGACGCAACAAGGCGAAAGCCTCCGAACCTGCTTGAAGCCGGGGTTTGGAGGCTTTCGATTGCAACTACTGACAACCCTTATGTGTGAAACAACGAAACTGGGACACGTCATTCGCGACGAAACAGGGCAAAAATTGCCTTGAAGCGTCAAATAAGACCGCTCAGTTTCGCAAAAATTCGATTGAGGCCGAGTTTGGCAAAATAACGCTTCTCAGTTTCGTTAGAGTTCCTCCGGTTCTTTGCCCAAGTGCGGGGACGAACACGATGAACGGCACCGCATGCCGTTGCATAAGCAGCGAAGCCGCCCGGCTCGTCCGACACCCCCAACAAAGTCACCTCTCGCCGCTAACGCTCGTCCGCGCACAGCAATAAGCCCGCAGGCGGCTCCCATGCCGCTGCGGGCGATCCAAGGCCGACCGAGCGTGCCCCGCCTACGTCCCCTCCGTCCGCGAAGCACTCGGCTCCTCGTACGGCTCGACATGGACGTGTACATTCGCGATGTTGTGCCGGCGCTCCATCCGGCGCTCGATTTCGTCGCTGATCTGATGGCTCTCGATCAGCGACAGTTCGGGATCCACCTGAATGATGACGTCGATCAGGACATTGCTGCCGTGAATGCGCGCCTTGATGTCCTTGATTCGCCGGACGCCTTTCGTCCGCTCGATCGTGCCGCGCAGCGTCTTCAGTTCCTTCTCGTCGAATCCGTCGGTCAGCGTATGCGTCGAACTGCAGAAGATGCCCCAGGCCGTCTTGAGGATGAGCAGGCCGACGACAACGGCAGCCACCGGATCGAGCCACGGCATGCCGAATTGGGAGCCGAAGATGCCCGCCGCGGCGCCAACGCTGACGAGCGCGTCGGACAGATTGTCCTTGGCCGCGGCCATCAGCGCCTGGCTGCGAATGCGCGCCGCAAGCCGCCGGTTGTAGACGTAGACGATCAACATGACGAGCGCGGCGGCCAACGCGATCCAGGCGGATGCCGGGTCCGGCGCGGCCCGATCACCTGCGATGATCGACCGCCCGGCGTCGATCAGCACCTGCAGGCCGACCATGGCCATGATGAAGGAAGCAATCAATGCGGCGATCGTCTCGGCCCGGAAATGGCCGTAAGGATGATCCTTGTCGGGCGGCTTGCGCGAGATGCGCAGACCGATGAGCACCGCCGCGGAAGCGGCGATATCCGACAGATTGTTGTAGCCGTCCGCGGTCAGCGCGCTGGAGGACAACACGTACCCGGCGGCCAGCTTGATGCCCGAGAGCAGGAGATAGGCCGCGATGCTCGCCCATGCCCCCCGCTCGCCGGCTCGAATGTTTTGATACGGGTCCAGCCCGGGCACCTCCGTTCCATCGTTTCATCCACAACAGCAGTATGATAACCGACCGGTTCCGTGTGGGTCCAGAGAAACAGTTTTGACACGGTGCGCGACTTTATGTATAAATGCAACAGTCTGTCCCTCTTCCACAGTCCGCGGCCAAGCGGAAAGCCGCCGGGCGGCATCCCCGACGGCTTCGTCGCATCCAACCTGTCTTATGCGGAATAGGCCTGCTCCCGCAGCGCCTTGACTTCGTCGCTCTCGAGATATTCCTCGTACGTCATGAGCCGGTCGATGACGCCGCGCGGCGTGATTTCGAGAATCCGGTTCGCGATCGTCGACACGAACTGACGGTCATGCGAGGTAAAGATCATCGTCCCGTCGAAATCGATCAGCGCGTTGTTGAGCGACGTGATCGACTCGAGGTCCAGGTGGTTCGTCGGTTCGTCCATCAGCAGCACGTTCGCGCCGGACAGCATCATCCGGGCCAGCATGCAGCGCACCTTCTCGCCGCCGGAGAGGACGCTCGCTTTCTTCAGCGCTTCGTCGCCGGAGAACAGCATCCGTCCGAGGAAGCCGCGGATGAACGTCTCGTCCTGCTCCTTCGAGAACTGCCGCAGCCAATCGACGAGATTGAGATCGACGCCGTCGAAGTATTTCGAGTTGTCCTTCGGGAAATACGCGCGCGTCGTCGTCACGCCCCACTGATACGTGCCCGCATCCGGTTCAAGCTCGCCCATCAGAATTTGCATGAGCACCGTCTTCCAGAGCGAATCCGGCCCGACGAGCGCGATCTTGTCGCCCTTGTTCACCGTCAGCGTCAGGTTGTCGATCACCTTCACGCCGTCGATCGACTTCGTCAGCCCTTCGATGAGAAGCAGCTGCTTGCCCGCCTCGCGTTCCGGCTTGAACTGGATGAACGGATATTTCCGGTTCGACGGCTTGATGTCGTCGAGCGTAATTTTCTCGAGCAGCTTCTTCCGCGCGGTCGCCTGTCTCGCCTTCGACTTGTTCGCGCTGAACCGCTGGATGAACGCCTGCAGCTCCTTGATCTTCTCTTCCTTCTTCTTGTTCTGTTCGCGCATGAGCTGCAGCGCCAGCTGGCTCGACTCGTACCAGAAGTCGTAGTTGCCGACATAGAGCTGAATCTTGCCGTAGTCGATGTCCGCGATGTGCGTACAGACCGTATTCAGGAAATGCCGGTCGTGGGAGACGACGATGACCGTTCCCTCATAATTCAGCAGAAAATCTTCCAGCCACTCGATCGACTGCCGGTCCAGGTGGTTCGTCGGTTCGTCCAGCAGCAGAATCTGCGGGTTGCCGAAAAGCGCCTGCGCCAGCAGGACGCGCACCTTCTGGTTGCCGTCCAGTTCCTTCATCAGCTTGTCGTGCAGCTCGTTCGGAATGCCGAGCCCGTTCAGCAGGGAAGCCGCTTCCGACTCCGCTTCCCAGCCGTTCATCTCGGCGAACTCCGCCTCGAGCTCACCGGCCCGCATGCCGTCCTCGTCGCTGAAGTCCGGCTTCGCGTAGAGCGCTTCCTTCTCCTTCATCACGTCGTACAGCCGCTTGTACCCCATGATGACCGTGTCGAGCACCTTGAACTCGTCGTACTCGAAGTGGTTCTGCTTGAGCACGGCGATCCGCTCGCCCGGCGTCACGTGCACTTCGCCGCTCGTCGGTTCGATCTCGCCGGACAGAATTTTCAGGAACGTCGACTTCCCCGCGCCGTTCGCGCCGATGAGGCCGTAGCAGTTGCCCGGCGTGAACTTGATATTGACATCCTCGAAAAGCGCGCGCTTCCCGTAACGAAGCGTAACGCCGCTCGTGCTGATCATCGAATCACTTCCCCGTCCTTGCCCCTGTAATGAGTACATCCTCCCGCATTATAGCACAGAAGCCGACGGGCGGCCATTGAGCGCGCCTGAATTCGCAATGAAGCGAAGCCCCCGAAGCGGCCTGGCGCCCGGGGGCTTCCTCGTTCATGCGTGTCAATCCCAGTTCAGCTTCACTTCGCTGCCCGTGCGGGAAGATTCGTAGATCGCGCTCAAAATGCGGTTATTCACATAGCCGGACAGCGCCGGCGCGATCGGCTCCTTCCCTTCGCGGACGCAGTCGACGAAATGCCGGCTCAGCAGGAGCCGATCCTCTTCGCCTTCCATGGGCTTGAGCTCCTCTTCGACGACCTCGCCGCCTGCGTGCCTCACGATCGTGCCGCGGTTGCCGATCAGGGCGATGCCCGCTTCGGTGCCCATCAGGTGTACGAACGGTTCTTCCGGCAAGCCGGCGGAATGGGCCGCCCAGCTCACTTCGAGCGACAGCGTCGCGCCGTTGTCCAGCTTGATGAGCGCCGTCGCGAGATCCTCGACGTCGTAGTAGCCGTTCCAGTCCGGCGTTCCCCAGCTGCCGATCCCTTCGCGGCGCGGGCCGAATTCGGCGTAAGTCGTGCCGAAGACGGAGACCGGTTTCGGATTGCCCATCAAATGCAGCGTCAGGTCGAGCATATGGACGCCGATGTCGATGAGCGGTCCGCCGCCGGCTTCGTCCATGCGCGTGAACCAGCTTCCCCAGCCGGGGATGCCTTTCCTGCGCAGCCAGCCGGTCTTCGCGTTGTAGATCCGGCCCAGCTCGCCCGCGTCAACCTTCGCCTTGGCGGCGCGGGCGATGCCCGACCAGCGCATCTGATGCGCCATCATGAGCACGCGGCCTGTCCGGCGCTGCGTATCGAGGATCGATCTGGCCGCTTCCTCGCTGATGGCCATCGGCTTCTCCAGCAGCACATGCTTGCCCTGCTCCATCGCCTGGATCGCGAGCGGCGCATGGAACCGGTTCGGGACGCCGATGACGACGGCGTCGATCGACGAATCGTCGAGCAGCGCCTGCGGCGTCTCGTAGGCCTTCACGCCGTGCTCCTGCGCCCGGCGCTCGGCGGCAGGCAGCGAGGCGTCGGCCACCCCGGCGATCTCCACGTTCTCCAGTTTTCCGAACACATTCAAATGCACATTTCCGATCATCCCGGCGCCGATGACGCCGATGCGGACGGTGTCTGCCATTTACGGTTGTCCTCCTCGGTATCGTATGTCTGTCTCGTCTCAGTATAGACCTGCGGGCGGCGGCATCCAAGATGCGCTTTTGGCTTCCTTATGTGCTTTTTTTGGCGTCATATTTGGTTCGGGAGCGAAGATCGGCTACTATAGTATCAGCAATATCCGTCAGAAATGTCATTCAGGCGGCGATGCAAGGAGGAGATTCCGCATGAAGCTGTTGTCCGTGGAACCGACGCCCAGCCCGAATTCGATGAAATTGAACGTCGACGAACGGTGGCCGGCCGGCCGCCGCGCCGCGTACACGCCGGACAAGGCGGACGAAGCGCCCGAGCCGCTGCGGAGCCTGCTGAAGATCGACGGCGTCAAAGGCGTGTTCCGCACCGCCGACTTCATCGCGCTCGACCGCAAGCCGGGCGCCGACTGGCCGCGCATTCTGGCCGAGGCGGCGAAGCTGTTCGAGACGGCGGAAGGCGCGGCCGGGACCGCACCCGCGCCGGCCGGACCGGACGCCGCGTTCGGCGAACTGCACGTCCTGGTGCAGGTGTACCGCGGCATCCCGATGCAGGTCCGCGTCCGCATCGGCGACCGCGAGGCGGCCCGCCTGGGGCTGCCGGAGAAATTCTCGGCAGCCGTCCATGAAGCGGCCGGTTCGACGCTGATTATGGAGCGCCATCTGGAGGAATACGGCATCCGCTACGGGGAGCCGGAGGAGATCGCCGCCGAAGTCGCGGCGGAACTCGACGCCGCCTATACGGATGAGCGGTTGCGCGAGCTGATTGAAGCCGCGAAAGCGGCGGGGCCGGCCGCGGCCGGGACCCCGGCCCAGCCGCGCGAGCGGCGGCCGCTCACCGCGGAGGAGCTTGCCGAAGCGCTCGACGCGCCGGACTGGCAGACGCGCTATGCGGCGCTGGAGCGGACGCAGCCGGAGCCCGGCATGCTGCCGTTGCTCGCCAAGGCGCTGCGCGACGACAACGTGTCGGTCCGGCGGCTAGCGGTCGTCTACCTCGGCGATCTTCGTTCGCCGGAGGCGCTGCCCCTGCTGGTGGAGGCGCTGCGCGACCGGTCGCCCGCCGTCCGCCGCACCGCGGGCGACACGCTGTCGGACCTCGGCGACCCCGCCGCGATGCCGGCGATGATCGAGGCGCTGCGCGATCCGAACAAGCTCGTCCGCTGGCGGGCCGCCCGATACTTGTTTGAAATCGGGGACGAATCGGCGCTGCCGGCGCTGCGCGAAGCGGCGGAGGACGAGGAGTTCGAAGTCCGGCTGCAGGCGAAGATGGCGCTCGAGCGGATCGAGCGCGGCGAAGAAGCCGCCGGCACGGTCTGGCAGCAAATGACCGCCGCCCGGCGGGAGCGGTCCGACACGCAGCCATAACGAAAGGGGGCGGCCCGCGGCTGCCGCGCGCCCGCCGGGTCTTCTTCATGCCCCCGTCACCTGGGCATCACATTATTTCGTCAACTCCTGATTGCCGGACTGCACGTCGTCAGCCTTCAGGAACAGCTTCGCGTTGTACAGCGTGTTGTCCTTCACGATATACGGCGGAGCGCCGACTCCCGCGTAGATCGTCGATATGCCCCTCGCCGCGATATTCGCCTCGATGACATTGTTCTGGATGACCGCCTTGAGCACATCGGCCGGGTCGTTCCGCTGCCAGTAGTCGTTGATCTTCACGAGCTCGAGTTCCGCACGTTTGAGCGCGTTCGCTTTTACCGTATTGTTCTCGAACACGAACGATTTCGCCGCTCCCACGAAGACGCCGTGGCTGTCCCCGTCGAGGATGACGGACGAATTCCGGATCGTCACGTCCGAGCCCGGATCATAGATGGCGAGCGGAACGATCGGCGACTTGAACGTGCAGTTCTCGAACACGTATGTTCCGGGGGCCGAAATCGCCAGCTCGCGCTTGTTCTCCGGCGCGCTTTCAAAATAGCACCCGTTGTACGTTCCGCGCGGCAGCGTGCCGCCGCTGTGGCCGACCACCCGCAGGTTCGTGAACTCATTGCCCGTCGTGTTGCCGGCGTTGATCACACCGAGCCGCGATTCGCCGATAATCGTCATGTTCGTGACGCGGATCGGATTCACCCAGATGCCGAACCCGCTGTCCGCCCGCTTCGTATGCACCATCGTGACATTCTTGACTTCCACGCCGAACGGCCGGCTGCTGCTGATGGTGAACGACGAATCCGTAAATTTCATGCCGTCGATGGTCACATTCGGCCCTTCGATGAAGGTGTACGAATCGTTCATCTGGTTGCCGACGAGCGTTACATCGTGATAAATCACAAGCCGCGTGCCGTCGAAATGGTTGTTCTTGACGAGCGCGCCCGTGAACGGCGACGACACCGCCAGCCCGATCTTGCCCCGCGACGCAAGATGGTTGCCTTCCACAACCGCGTTGTTGCCATCGTACAGGATGACGTCATAGGCGGCATTGTTATAGAACTCGTTGTTCCGGATTTGAATGTTCGTATTGAGAAAACCGTTCTCGCCGTAACCGCCTTCGACATCGATGCCGGACTGGGGCGCAACCCCGTTAATGTCGTGAATGACGTTATGCTCGATCACCACATTGTCCGCTCCGCCGATCGTGATGCCCTGGCGGCGGTTGTGATGCAGTTCCGAATTTCGGACGATGACGTTCTCCGACGGCACCCTCGACCAGACCTCGATGTACGAGCCGTTGCTGTCGGCCCGCTCGAACACCAGATGGAACGATGCCGCTCCGGCGGGGATTTGGATCCGTTGCCGCACCTTCGCGTTCAGCTTCGGGCCGATCAGGTTGCCGTCCGCATCATAGAAATAAAGTTCGAAATCGGCGGGCAGGTTGATGTTGTTCGACAGTTCGAAGCAGGGGTCTGTTTTGAACCTCTCGTGGTTCAGCGGCACCGGCGTAATCGTCCGGATCCGCCCTTCGGCTGCCGTCGGCTTGCCGTCCGAATCGAAGGCGCCGGGGACGAAACTGCTCCCATACAGGTCCCTCACCATCTGGCCGCTGCCGCCGATCACGATCCCGTCTCCGGTGAAGTTGTACACCTCGACGCCCTCAATCGTCAGATTGCGCGCGCCAAGCGCCACAATGCCGTAGCCGCCCTCGTGCGTGCCGGACGAGTACGGGTGATCCTTGCGGCTGTAATCGTGCTGGTCCCGGTCGCCGACAAACTTTCCGCCTCTGATCGTCACATTGTTCACGCCACGGCCGATGTAAAGCAGTTCGTAGATTTCGGAGTCATTCGGTTCCTTTACCAGTTCGGCGCCGTCTTCGAGCACGAACGTCATGTCCGGCACCATGTTGATCCGCGCGTCCGGGCCGGGCTGCCCTTTCGCGCTCTTCTTGATCATGTAGGTCCCGGGTGGAACGATGAATGTCGTATATCCTTGATCATGCGCCCACTGGAGCGCATCGTTGAATCCTTTCGTCGTCTCTTCCGGATGCGTGCCATCCGTATGGATGTCGAATTTGCCGGGCACCAGCCGATAGACGGAATCTTCCGTCTGCGCGGACGTCGAGCCGTCCGCCGTGACTGATGCAGCGGCGAAGATCAGCACAGCTGCCAGCAGCAATCTGCCGACCAATCGCCTCATCGCGATCACTCCTTCCTCGCCCCGTTTCAGTATATTGCGATTTGCGGGACAAGGAATGGGTATATCGCACGGTTCTTCTAAAAATAGGCAGACAAGCCCCTGATTCGCGCCTAATCGACACATATCGCGCGAGGCGCTTTTCCGTCACGCGAGCCTCGGTCTTGCCGGATTGCAGCCCGGTTCGGGAACGAGGCCGTAAGCGGCCAGTTTCGTCAGATAGTAACACTCCTCGCGGAACATGTGGTCCGGCATGAGCGGATGAATCCGGTCCAGGAGCTTCGGTCCGATCTGCAGCTCCTCGATCTCCTGCAGGAAGCGCATGAACAGCTTCATCTCAAGGTCGATGTCGGAATGGAATTTCTGGAAGGCGGGGAACGTCCGGAGCGAAGTCCGCAGATATCCCGCCATTTCAACCGCTTTCAGGAAAAACGCGCCGAACTCCTGCTGGAACGCCCGGCTTTTCTCGATCCAGCGCCGCTCGACGGGGTCCATGTCAAAGGACAGCTCAGCCGCATGGCCGATCGCATCCTGCAGCCAGACCATGTCGTAGTGCAGCGGATGCTGGCGCGGCACCGGGCGCCCGGCCAGCAATTCTTCGAGAATGTGCTCGTATTCCTCCAGTTCGTTCACCATATGGTTCAGGAAGGTCGGCGTGAACAGCAGGTCGACCTTGCCGAGCAGCAGCCGCTCGAGCAGGCTGAGCTTGAATTGCTTGAGCTCCCGGGTCGCATCCATCGCCTCCCGGTTCAGCGCCGCCAGCCGCGCCTCCGCATCCTGCATCCGGGCGGCCGCCAGCAGCGCGTCGAACCGCGAAATGAACGATTCCGCCTGCCGTACGTCATCCTTCTCGGCCGGCGACAGCGCCATCAGGATGAATCGGGCGTGGTCTCCCAGTATCTGCAGCCAGAACCGATGTTCGAACAGCGGCCCTTCCTCTGCAAGGCTCGCCATGTTCATGGACTTCTCCGCTCCTTTCCGGCTTCATGCTAACCGTAAGGAGTATATGCCCGCGGGCGGGCCGCCAGAACGAAGGCAAGCTCCGCTGCCTACCGGATCAGCGACACTTCGACCAGCACGGCCCCGTCATCCCCGAACGGCAAGATGGATGCCTCGTACGCGCGGATGCCGGCCGCTTTGATTTCCGCCGCCGCCTTCTGAAGATCGGTCCGCACGGCGTCGCCGCGCAAATAACGCACCTTGAAGCCGTCCGCGCCGGATGCCGCCGCTTCCTCCATCTTGCGCCTGAGCTCGTCCGCCGTCGCCGCCGTATGCTCCGGACGCAGCCATTTCCAGCCGAGCGCCGCTTCCAGCGACTCGTAGAAGCCCGCCCGCGCCGGATCGGTCTGCTTCGCTTCCCTGACCGCCGCCTCATACGGGGTGTCCGCGCGCGGATATTCCCGCGTCCAGGTGTGGTCCTTGCGCATCTCTTCATCCGTCTTCAGGTAATAGTCGTAGGACACCGCGCCGCCCCGGTCCGGCACCGGGTCGTCCCAGGTCACGTCCAGGTGGTACCACCGGCCGCCCACGCGCACGAGATTCCAGGCATGGTCGCTTTCGGGAACGGCCCCTTCCACAATCCGCGCAGGGATGCCCGCCGCGTTGAACATTTTGTAGGCGAGCAGCGCATAGCCTTGGCAGACGGCCTTGCCGGTCCGCAGCGCTTCGTATGCGGTGTAGCGGTTCAGCCCGACGTCGTAGGCCAGACGCAGCACGATCCAGTCGTGAATCACCTTCACCCGCTGATGGTCGTTCATTTCGGGCGTGATGAGCCGGTCGAGCACTTCCCGCACCTGCCGGTCCACTTCCGCCGTCTGCGCAAGCGTCTCCCGGTAATTCAGCGTCAGCCGGATGTGCGACCGCCCGCTGAGCTTGCGGATCGAGTAGAAGTAGGAATCCACGATGTACGACGTGTAATCGTCCCGCTTCAGCGCGTCCATGATGACGTCCTTGATGCGGCCCGACAGTTCCTGGCCGTCGCCGGTATAGTCGATCTGCACAGACTCCCGGCGCTCAAGCAGCGCGGCGGCGACGGCGGTCTCCAGCTGGTGCAGGTCGGCTGCCGCCTCGGCAGCGGAGGCCGGCCCGGGACGGAGGCCGACCGTCAGCAGAGACCATATGGCGATCGCGCAGATGGCAATACGGAATGACGTGCTGCGGTTCACTGGCATGACCCTCCGGGAAATGGCGTTTGGCATTTTGGCCCAAGTATAACCATAACGGCCGGACCTTAAGCCCCCGCCTTCACGCCTTCCGCTCCCGCAACTTCACGCCTGCGGACCGAAGAACCGCCGGATCTCGCGCTCTGCGCTCTCGTCGGAATCGGAACCGTGGATGACGTTCGCTTCGACCGACCTCGCGTAGTCGCCGCGGATCGTGCCGGGCGCGGCATTCGCCGGATTCGTCGCGCCGATCATCGCCCGGGCCAGCTGCACGGCCCCCTCCCCTTCGAGAATCATCGCGAAGACCGGGCCGGACGTAATATAGTCGACCAACTCTCCGAAGAACGGCTTGCCCTTGTGCTGGGCGTAATGCTCCTCCGCCGTCTCCCTGCTGATGCGCATCATCCGCGCTTCCGCCAGCTTAAACCCGCGGCGTTCGAAGCGCGACACAATCTCGCCGACCAGCCCTCTCTCCACGCCATCCGGCTTGATCATGACGAATGTCCGCTTGCCGTTTTCCATGACGCATGCCCTCCTTCGCCGATTTAATTTCCCCATTATAGGCATCTTCTTCAGCGAAGGATGTGATTCCGCTCACGGCATCAAATGGATCCAGTTTAACTTCGCTTGCGTGCATTGAGCTTCCGGACCGGCCATCCCATAATGAAAGGGGATACAACATCTCAACAAACATCATCTCAACAAACGGAGGGATGGCTGGTTGAACACGAATGCAACGTTCCGCGTCGCCTTCATCGGATGCGGCAAGCGCGCCCACGAGCACGCCCACGGTGTCAAGGCCGACGGCCGGCTTGAGGTCGTCGCGCTGGCCGACATTTCGGAGGATTCGGCCAATGCCCTGAACGAAGCCTTCGGATTCGGCGCCGCCGTTTATACGGATTACCGGCGGATGCTGGACGAGGTGAAACCCGATATCGCCATCATCTGTCTCTGGACGCCGCTGCATCTGCCGGTGTTCCGGGACTGCGCGGAGGCGGGCGTCCGGGCCGTGCTGTCCGAGAAGCCGATGGCGCCCGGATGGGGCGAATGTCTCGAGATGGCCCGCATCGCAGAGGAGACCGGCTGCCAGCTGACGTTCTCCCTGCAGCGCCGGTTCGCGCGCGGCAACCAGACGGTGCGCCGGCTCATCCGGGAAGGCCGGATCGGCCGCGTGGTGCGGATGGATCTGTACTCCCCGCCCAATCTGCTCGACTGCGGCATCCATACGTTCGACCAAGCGATGAGCTTCATGGACGAGACGCCGGCGAAATGGGTGCTCGGCGCTGTCGATGCCAGCGAGACGCTGAACTGGTTCAACGTGCCGTCCGAATCCGTCGCGGCGGGCCTCGTCGTCTTCCGCAACGGCGTGCGGGCGAACATCCAGGCAGGCGGACCCGACATGGATATCTGGGGCGGCGTGCGCGTCATCGGCACGGAAGGATTCCTCGAGGTGATGTGGGATGGCGAGATCAAGGGCGGCGCCGTCTATGCCGATCCGTCCTGGAAGCCGGAAGTGGAAGTGACGCCGCATGCCGAGCAGGTGGCGGGCTACGTTCGCCATGCGGTCGACTGCCTGATCTCGGGGGAAGAACCGGAGGTGTCCTATAAAAAAGCGTTGCGCGCGTCGGAGATCATTTACGCCTTCTACGAGTCGGTGCGGCGCAACGCGCGGGTGGAACTGCCGCTTGAAGGGGTAACGGACAATCCGTTCATCACCATGCTGCAGAAGGGCCGGTTCACGGCGCCTGCGGAAGGAGGGAAATCCTCATGACGCGGCCGAAGCTGGGACTGATCGGCATCATCCACGAAGAGGCGAACCAGGATTTCTGGGGCACCATGGAACGCATCGCGGCGATCGGCTACGAGGGGATCGAGGGCGGCGCGAAGCTGCTCGAAGGCGATGCGAAGGCGAATGTCGCCCGGTTCCGCTCGCTCGGGCTGCAGGTGGCGACGCACAGCGTAAGCAAGGATCTGCTCGCGGACGGGAAGGAGCTGGACCGCATTATCCGGGAGGCTCATCTGATGGAGACGAAGGACGTCACGCTTTGGTGGGCGCCCGCCGATTCGCGCGATCAGCTGCTGCGCGACGCGGAGCTGTACAACGCGGCCGGCGCGCGGCTGGCCGCCGAAGGCCTCAGGTTCTGCTACCATAACCACGCCCACGAGTTCAGGAACACGTTCAACGGCGTGTATGCCCTGGATATTCTGGCGGAGCATACCGATCCGAAGGCGGTTTATTTCCGCCTGGACGTCGCGTGGATCACGCTCGGCGGCGCCGACCCGGCGCATATTCTGCGCAAGATGGCGGGCCGCGTGCCGGCGGTTCACCTGAAGGATGTCTACGGCACCGACGAGATCGGCAAATGGACCGCGCTCGGCACCGGCGTCGTCGACATCCGCGGCTCGATCGAGGCGGCGCGGGAGATCGGCGCCGAGTGGATGACGGTCGAGCAGGACCAGCTCCGCCACCTGTCCGGGCTCGACACGGCGTGGTTCAGCTATATGTATTTGAAGGAGTCGGAATTGATTTAGTTTTTCGCGAACGTCAGGCGGGTGCGGTGATGCGGGAGAACCTCGTTGCTGCGCCCTTTTTTTCAGGTTGGTGTCGCTGGTTCTCGTATCCGCACGCGGTCCATGCACTCCTTTAGCGTAATTTCCACGTTACAGCTCCCTCGCACGCGGCCCACGCGCCCCTGTAACGCGCTATCCACGTTACCCCGTACACGGTCCATGCACCCCTGTAATGTGCTATCCACGTTACAGCTCCTCCGCGCGCGGACCATGCACCCCTGTAACGTGCTATCCACGTTACAGCACCGCCACGTGCCCACAAAAAGAAGCTGCAGCGCGCCATCCACGCCGCAGCTCCAGCCACTTACCCGAACACCGGCCTGCCGTCCGCATCCCACGCCAGCTTCCGCACGAACGTGTGCCGGTTCGGATCGTACAGCGGATCGCCGACGATCTCCTTATACGTCCGCGCGTGGAACACGAGCAGATCGCCGCCGTCCTCCGCGACGGTGAAACTGTTGTGCCCCGGCCCGTACAGGCCGCGCGCCTCGTCCGTCGCCAGCACCGGCACCGGCGACTTCGTCCAGACGGACGGGTCCGTGAGATCGGCGTCCTCCGGCGCCTCGAGCAACCCCATGCAATAGTGGTGATCCGTCGCGCTCGCCGAATACGTCACAAACACACGCCCGTTCCGCTTCAACACGGCTGGCCCCTCATTCACGTAGAACCCGATCCGCTCCCATTCGTATTCCGGCTTCGTCAGCATGACACCGGGCGCGGCGAGCGTCCACGGATTCGCCATCGGGGCGATGTACAGATTGGAGTTGCCCGCGATCGCGGGATCTTTCTGCGCCCAGACGAGATAGCGCGTCCCCCGGTGTTCAAACGTCGTCGCGTCAAGTGAAAAGGTCTCCCACATCGTGCGGATCTGCCCCTTCTCGACCCACTCGCCTTCGAGCGGATTCGCCGACGCGTTCTCGAGCACGTACATCCGGTGATCGAACAGCCCGTCATTCGTCTCGGTCGTCCGCGCCGCGGCGAAATAGATGTACCATTTGCCGTCGATGTGGTGAATCTCCGGCGCCCAGATGTTCGCGCTCATCGGCCCGGATGGATGCCGCCGCCAGACGACGGCCGGTTCGGCCGACGCCAGCCCGGCAATCGTGCGCGCCCGGCGCACTTCGATCCGGTCATATTCGGGCACGGACGCCGTGAAGTAGTACCAACCGTCCGAATGCCGGTACACCCACGGATCGGCCCGCTGCAGAATGAGCGGCTGAACGCCCGACGTATCCGCAATTCCGGTTCCGACAGTATGATCCATCGCTCTCTCCCTCTCCCTTGTTCATGTAAAATGCCATTCTATTCATCCCGCGGAGGTTCCGGCCTCCGCGCGCCCCACAACGCGATGCCCTTTCCCGACAGCGCGCTGAACGTCTCCGTGAACGCTTCCGCTTCCGGGTCCCAGGCCCGCAGCCAGACGCCATCGTAATCTTCGCCGCTCAACGTGAGCCGGATCTTGCCTCCATCCCCGGCGGTCCACCGGCCGGACACGCTGCCGCTGATCGTGCCGTCCGCCTCCAGCCGGATCGGCACAGACTCCTTCACTTCAGCAGAGATGTCCTTGCCGTGGTTCACCAGCTCGTAGTCGCCGGCAATCCGCTCCGGATCGGCATCCTCCGGCCGCTCCCCGCCGTACCGGAACGGCACGACAACCGGCCATCCCTGCTCGTTGAACACCATCTGATGCACCCGGATCTCATGCCGCTCCCCGCTGTACGGAAAACGCGAATGGAAAATCAGGTAGTACCGCCCGGTCTCCTCGTCGTACCAGGCCGAATTGTGCCCCGGAGACACATAGCCGAACTCGCGGAACGCCCCGTGCGGATCGCGCCACCGGTGATTGCCCATCAGCTTCACCCCGAACGGCTCGATCGACGCGTCGTCGAACAGCGGCTTCGCCGGATCGGCCTTCACCTCGGCCATGTCGACCCCTTCCGCGTCGACGAACGGACCGTCCGGATGTTTCGACCGCGCGACCCGGATGTTGTAGCCGCCGAAGGAGTCCAATCCGCCGAACGACAGGAACAGATAATAGTATTCCGTGTCCGGGCTGTACAGCATATACGGCCCCTCGATCCGGCTGTGGTTGCCGCCGACGAGCTTCTTGCCGTACCCCTGCCCCGGTAGCGGCTTGCCCGTCGTCTCGTCCATTTCCAGGATGAAAATGCCGCCCGAATACGAACCGTACACCATCCACAGCTTGCCGTCCTTGTCAAAAAACACATGCGGGTCGACGACGTTCGGATGGACCCGCGCGTCATACACCGTTCCGTCCTCGCTCGGCTCCCCCCACATGCCGGATTTCAAAATGATGCCGATATCCCGGTATGGTCCCTCGATCGAATCGGCGACGGCGACTCCCATGGCGGAGCGCGGCGAGTCTCCCCGGCACGCGTTGTAGTACATGTAGTACTTGCCGTCCGGCAGCCGGATGACGTCCGCCGCCCACAGCGTGTCACTCTCCGCCCATTCCAGCGTCTCGCGCAGCTCCTCCCTCACGTTCGGAATGAGCGGGTTGCCGTCCGAGACGCCGGACGCGATCAATTCCCAGCGCATCAGATCGGGCGATTTCGCTGCCGCCAGGTGCGAGCCGAACACATAGAACATGCCGTTTTCATCGCGCACAATGGACGGGTCGTGCACGGACGCTTCATGGAACACGGGAACCCACGCCTCCTTCCCGCCGCCTTTTTCGCCGAATGCACCGCATCCCGTCAAAAACGCCCCCGCGGCCACCAGTACGGCCAACGCACCGCCAGCCGCACGCACCATCCGCCGCCTCCCCGGCTCATCGCCGCGGCTCGAGCCGCGCCTCCGCAACCGACGCTGTCCTTCCAGCGGTATTCGCCGGCGCAGCAGCCTGCCGACGACGATAGACAGTGCAGTCATTCATCCATATCTCCTTCACAACATGATCGTCCAATCCCCATCAAGCCTTGATCCCCGTTAGCGCGATGCCTTCAATGAAGAAGCGCTGCGCGAACGCGAACAGCACGAGCGTCGGAATGAGCGCGACAACAGCGCCGGCCATGACCAGCGTCCACTCCGTCCCGTAGTACGAGGAGAACGAAGCCAGCTCAAGCTGCAGCGTATAGCGCTCCGGCGAGTTCAGATAGATGAGCGGTCCGAGATAATCGTTGTAGCCCGCGTTGAACGACAGAATGCCCTGCGTGATGAGCGCCGGTTTCGTCAGGGGAACGATGATGCGCAGGAAAATGCCGGGCGGGCTCATGCCGTCGATTTTCGCCGCGTCCTCCAGTTCGTCCGGCAGCGTCTTGATGAACTGCCTCAGGAAGAAAATGACCATCGGCGCGCCGAACATGCCGGGAATGATGAGCGGCTTCCAGCTGTCCGTCCAGCCAAACGTCTTGAACATGATGAACGCCGGAATCATCATGACCGCGCCCGGCACGACCATCGTGCCGATGAGCAGCATGAACAGCTTGTCGCGCCCGGGAAAGCGAAGCTTCGCGAAGGCGTAAGCCGACATCGCGCAGACGAACAGGCCGATGATCAGCGTCGGGACGACGACGATCATCGTGTTGAAGAAGCCACGGATCAGGTGCGCCTCCTCGAAAATGATGCGGTAATTCTCCCAGGCCAGCCGCGAACCGATCCACTCCGGCGGGTAGGCGTACAGTTCGCCGTCCGGTTTCAGCGATGTCGCGAGCATCCACAGGAACGGAACCGCCATGATGACGCCGCCGAGGCCGAGCAGCATGTAGGCTGCCAGATCGGCCAGCCGCTTTGCGGCCCCGCGCTTCCGTCTGCCCGCCGCAATCACAGCCATCGCCCATCCCTCCTCAGTTGTAATGGACCCATCGTTTCGAGAACACGAAATTGATCACGATGATCAGCATGATGATGATGCCGAGGATCCAGGCGAGAGCGGAAGCATACCCCATCTCGCTGTACTGGAACGCGACGGTGTACAGATAGTACACGATCGTCGTCGTCGAATAGTTCGGCCCGCCGCCGGTCAGAAGCTGGAACCGTGGGAAGTCCTGCAGCGCGCCGATGAGCGACGTAATCAGAATGAAGAACGTGACCGGAGAGATGCCGGGGACCGTGATGTGGATGAACTTCTGCCAGCCGTTCGCGCCGTCGACCGTCGCCGCTTCATACAGCGAAGTCGGCACGTTGCCGAGCGCCGCCAGGTACAGAATGATGCTGACGCCGAGGCCGCCCCACACCCCCTGGATGATCATGGCGGGCATCGCCCATGTCTGGTCGATCAGCCAGGCCGGCGCGTCGATGCCGATGACGCCGAGGTAGTAGTTGAGCAACCCGAAATCCGCGTTGAAAATCCACCGCCACACCATCGCCAGCGCCACGACCGAGCAGATCGTCGGCAGGAAGAACAACATGCGGAAGAAATGGCGCCCGCGCAGCTTCCGGTCCAGCAGCAGCGCCGCGAACAGGGCGGCGATCATGCCGAGCGGCACGCCGAGCGCGGCGTAGAACGTGTTCCAGAGTGTCTTCCAGACGAGCGGGTCGTCCGTGAGCGCCCTTCGGTAATTGTCGAAGCCGATGAATTCCGCCGGCTGGCCGAAGTTGAAGTTCGTCATGCTCATGTAGAGCGAGTTCAGCAGCGGATACAGCAGAAAGACGGCGACGCCGATGAACGGCGGCGTGATGAACAGATAGCCCCAGCGCATCTCGCTGCGGAACAGCGAGTGCCGCCTCCGTTTCTTCGGACGCGTCTTCACGGCGGCTGAAGTCTGCGCTTCCATCCGGATCGTTCCCTCCGTTTCCGTAGGTGTTGTGCGCGATGCGGACGTGCGGCGCGGATGCCGCGCCGCAGCGTCCCCGTCACGCGCCGCGTGCTTCTGCGCTTACTCGAACAGCTCCGGATTGCCTTCCCTCAGCGCCTTCTCGACTTCCGGCTTGATCCGGGCGAAGAACTCGGCCGCCGTCTCCTTGCCGTTCCAGAATTCGCCGAGATACTGGTTCAATGTATCCAGCCACTTGCCGTTCGGCAGATACGTCCACGGACCCGGCTGCTGGGCTTCGCCCGCCTTGACGAACACCTCGGGATGCGCCGGCTTCTGCCCCGGTTGCGTGTACACTTCGTCGTCGGCCATCGACTTGAAGTTCGGAATCTGGAAGCCGAGTTCGGTCATCTTCGTCTGGCCTTCGATGCCGGTGAAAAATTCAATCAGCTTGAAGGCTTCGTCCGGATATTTCGTCTTCGCGTTGACGCCGAGACCGACCGATCCGGACCAGCCGCTGAGCCAGGTGCCGTTGTTCGAAGGAATCGGCGCGACATCCCAGTCGAATTTCAGCTTGCGGTAAGTCGGCACCATCCATCGGCCGCCCGTGATCGTCGCCAGCCTGCCGGCCTCGAACATCTGGCCGTCGTTCATCGACTGCAGCGCCCGGGAGTCGGGCACGACCTTGTGCACATGCGTCAGATCATAGATGAACTGCATCGCTTCGGCGGCAGCCGGCTCGTTCAGCGTGAATGTCTTCCGGTCTTCGCTCAGAATCGTGCCGCCGTTCGACCAGACGAACCCTTCCCACCAGATCGGGCCGGCGCCGTAGATGTCGATCTTCCCGTCGCCGTTCTCGTCCACGGTCAGCTTTTTCCACATCTCGAGCGCCTCGTCCCAGGTCATCGGCTGATCCGGGCTCGGGTGCGGCACGCCCAGCTTGTCGAAAATTTCCTTGTTGTAATACATGACCGTCGGACCGATGTCCTTTGGCAGCGCGTAGTAGGCGCCGGTGCCCGTCTTCTTGCCGTCGTAGCGGTAGCGGTTCAGCCCCTGCTCCCACATATCGTTCAGGTCGAGCTTCGTGCTCGCCATCACGTAGTCGGTGATGTCCAGGAACGCGCCCTGCTTCACCCAGCGCGGAAAATCGCCGTCGCTCGTGAAGATGACGTCGGGCGCGCTGTTCCCCGCGATCATCGTGTTCATCTTCGTCGTATAGTCGTTCGGGATATGGATGAACTTGACCTTGATGTCCGGGTACGCTTTCTCGAATTCCTTGAGCACCGCCTCGAACACCGCGCGCTCATCCGGCGCGCCCCAGGACGAGATCGAAATCTCGACCTTGCCGCCGGACGCCCCGCTTCCGCCGCCGTCAGAACCGTCCGTGCCGGCATTCGCGCTGCCACCGCCATTGGCGCCGCTGCCGCCCGAACTGCCGTTTCCTCCTCCGCTGCTGCCGCCGCACGCCGTCACGACCAGACAGACGGCAAGCATCAGCACGAACAACCATTTTGACCTCATGTCGGAAAACAACCTCCTTGAGCCTGCATGATTTCGGATAAAGACGCCCCCATAATAGCGCTTACATTTTCGGCAAACGATTACCGCCTGACCATGCTGCAGACACCCCCGGCCGGTCTCACCCCCTGCGGACAACGCCCGTCGATCCTGGCATACCGCCGTCTGACCGGCGAATAGTTCACATTGATGTTAAATATTTCGCTTTTAATTGATTTACTTAGGATGATAACGGGGGGGTTTGCGATTGTCAATTGGTTTTTATAAAACATTTTATATTTATATAAAATTATTCTCCTCACAAAACAAAAATTCGACCGTATTCGCATCCACTTGCCAGAGCTGAACACGGTACGGTATAGTTAATACAAAACTGAAATATTGGATGAGATCGCATGGAAACCATCGTATCGGAAAGCAATCTCCCCCTGTTCGAAGCACTGGCCAGCAACGTCCGGATCAAGATCATCGAACTGCTCGCGCAGGAGCCGATGATCATGAAGGATCTGGCGTCGGCGCTCGGCCTCAGCAACTCCATCATTACGATGCATGTGAAGAAGCTCGAGCGCGCCAATCTGGTTCGCACCGAAATGATTCCCGGCAAGGGCGCATCCCAGAAGCTGTGCACGCTGGTCGCCGACCGGATCGAGCTCGTGTTCCCGAGCAAGGGCCGCATCCCGCGCAACTTCCACATCGTCAACATCCCGATCGGCCACTACACCGACTTCGATGTCAAGCCGACCTGCGGCCTGGCGACGAAGTATCAGATCATCGGCGACGGCTTCGACGATCCGCGGTATTTTCTCCACCCCGAGCGGGTCGACGCGAAAATTCTCTGGTTCTCGAAGGGTTACATCACGTACAAGATTCCGAATTATCTGAAGCCGGAAGAGGAACCGGAGGAATTGGAGATCACGATGGAGATCGCATCGGAGGCGCCGCTGTCGAACGTCCACTGGCCGTCCGACATTTCGTTCGAGTTCAACGGGCGTCCGATCGGCAAATGGACGAGTCCGGGCGACTTCGGCGGCACCCGGGGCAAATATACGCCCGAGTGGTGGAACATCGAAATGAACCAATACGGCATCCTCGTCCATATCCGGATCAACGGCGACGGCACATTCATTGAGGGGACGAAGGTGTCCGACTACACGATCCATGATGTCGACATCCGCCGGATGCAATGGGACCTGAAGCTGGAAGTGAAGGAAGACGCGAAGCACATCGGCGGCCTGACGATCTACGGCGCCGGATTCGGCAACTACTATCAGGACATTGTCTGCAAACTGACCTATGTGGAACCGAAGAAGGAATAAGCGGCGCGCGGACGTTCCTGCAATCGAGTAGGAGGGGGCGGCTAGCCCCCGACCTCTCACACCACCGTACATGCGGGTCCGCATACGGCGGTTCCGTAAGGTTAACAAAGTTCCAGGTAACGAGAAAGCAGACTTTTCAGCCCTTTCGCTTCCCAGTAGGAAGTCGGAAGGGCATTGTTTGTGTTACGGGACATTTCCCACGGACCACGGCGTGAGTTCGCCATCATTCGAGCCGCCCATTCGGGCACGCCGAGTGCACGGAGATTACGCAATCTGGTCTTGGGTCTCTTCCATTGTTTCCACAGACACATGCGCAGTCGCCTGCGAATCCATGCGTCGAGGTTACCACAGTGGTTCTTGGCGGCAGCCAGACGGAAATAACCGATCCATCCCATCATGTAGCGGTTCAGTCGGTTAATCCGTTCTTCCATCGTCAGCGGGCGCGAGCGGTCCGTTATCTCCCGGACTTTCTTCTTGAAACGCTGAATCGTCTTGGGTGCCAACCGGACCGTTGCCTGCTTGTTCGACAGGAAGCTGAAGCCGAGGAACTTTCGGTTCCACGGCCGGTCTACCGCGCTTTTGTCCCGATTCACTTTCAGTTTCAGCTTTCCTTCCACAAATCGGATCACCGATTCCATGACCCGTTCCCCGGCACGCTTGCTGGCCACGAAGATGTTGCAATCGTCCGCATATCGGACGAAGTGCAGTCCTCGTCTGGTCAGTTCTTTGTCCAAATCGTCCAGCAGGATGTTGGCAAGAAGCGGACTGAGCGGGCCGCCTTGCGGCGTACCTTCTTCCGACCGCACGACCACACCCCCGGTCATGACCCCGGCGTTCAGGTAGGCGCGAATCAGCTTGAGTACGCGCTTGTCGTCTATCCTCCGCGCGACTCTCGCCATCAGGATGTCGTGGTTCACACGGTCGAAGAACTTCTCCAGATCCATGTCCACGACCCAGCGGAGGCCGCTTTGGATATACTGCTGCGCTTGCCTTACCGCATCATGCGCGCGCTTCCCCGGCCGGAAGCCGTAGCTGTGCCATGAGAAATGCGGGTCAAAGATCGGCTCCATCACTTGCAGAAGCGCTTGCTGGAGAAGACGGTCCATCGCGGTCGGGATGCCGAGCAGCCGTACGCCGCCTCCGGGTTTGGGGATTTCCAC